>DAIMKE010000877.1:0-3560 GCA_036721875.1 Bradyrhizobium sp.
CCTCTGCACGACGGCATTCTTCAAAGCGAGCGGCAAGCCTTGGCGGCTAGCTTCGGTGCGCCCGGGCGTGTGCTATGTCGGGTTGGTCTTCAAGAAAGATGAGACTTCGCCCGAAAGTGGCAACGCGTGCTGCGGCGCTCAGATGTTTTTGGACAGCGGCGACGGCGTGGTCTTTCGCGGCGCGGTCGGCCCTTGGTATTCTAAGATCGGCGAGGAGTTTCACCTTTCTAAGGAGAAGGCGGCCGACCTCATGCGGCTCGTCGTGGATGCCTACACCGATATACACGGGAAGCCTCCCGCCGAATTGTTCATCCACGGCAAAACGCGCTTCAATCACGAGGAGTGGGACGGTTTCTGTTCGGTCGTTCCGCCCGAAACCAATCTTGTTGGCGTGCGCATCCGTTCAACGGGTGATCTGAAGCTCTATCGACAGGGCAAGAAGCCGGTGCTGCGCGGCACCGCCATGCTGGTGTCAGATCGGCGGGGCTACCTTTGGACGAAGGGATTTGTGCCGCGTCTGGATACCTATCCGGGCTGGGAAACGCCCAATCCACTGAGCATCGAAATCACTCGCGGAACGGGCGACCTTCAGCAGGTCATGATCGACGTGTTAGGGCTTACGAAGGTCAATTTTAATGCGTGCGTGTTTGCTGACGGTCTACCTGTAACGCTCAAGTTTGCGGACGCCGTAGGTGAGATTCTTACAGCCGCGCCGGTAAGCGATCTGCCGCCGCTTCCGTTCCGTCATTATATTTGAGTGGGAAACCCGCCCATTTACTGCACGACATTTACGCCTGCCGGACCAAGGAACATGCTCGGTGGATTCCCGTGTCGATCCTGCTCGGCGACGTACATCAGCAGCTTCCGCGCTCGCGTCACGCCAACATAGAACTGGCGCTTTTCGGCTTCGATTGCCTCGGGGGTACGAGCGCGAAAGAACGGAAACGATCCGCTTCTTAGGCCGATCAAAGCAACTGCATCATATTCCCGGCCCTTTGCGTAGTGGATGGTCGATAACCGCAGCGCACGGGTCGGGCTGGCAAAGAGTCCCAGATCGTCAATGCTCAGGTTCGCAGTGTCGATCTCCTGACGAACCATATCGGCCTTCATTTCTTGCACCGACGCGAAGAATAGGCCCGCTTGCTGCGCGCCGACATAGTCGGCGTCCTGCAGAATCCGCCCGGTGCTCGTCGACATCGCGTCAAGCCAGGCGAGAGCGCCGCCGCCGGGCGCGGCAAGGCGCTCAGCCTCGCGCAATAGCCTGATGATCACGCGCCTTCCGTCGTATGAAGAAATGTCGAGCCGTGCACTGCCGGTGAGTTCCTGGACTGCGTGGAACAACGCTCGCTCAAGCTGGTGCGTCGTCTCGGGGTTGGGATCAGTTACCGCGCCGCACAGCTGTTCGGCTAACGCCGCGAACAGACGCGAGCGGCGATAGGGCCGAGCTCCGGGACCGACAACGGGCGTCCCAAAGTCGCGGAGCTGTCGCGACAACGCGATGAGCGATTTCCAATCCTTCGCCAAGATCGTCGCCGATCCTATGGGTATGTTCTGCGCCGCCAAGGCCGGTAGAAAATTCTCGGTAATGGCGGCGAAGGCTGACACGCCCCGTATCAGGAACGGGTCCACCGGATAATCTCGGTCTCTGCCGACGGCGGCCATTGCGGGAACCCGCCCAAACAGACGCTCGGCGTGATTGACCACGCGCTGACTGGAACGAAAGTTTCCAAACAGCGACAGATCGGTTCGAGCACCAATGTCATTTGCGAACGGCGCAACCAACTCCGGGCGGGCACCGGTGAAGCCAAAAATGGATTGGTGAAGGTCACCGACCGCAAAGAACCGTGACCGACCCGTTCGATGGAGCAGCCGCAGGATTTCGATTTGAAGTTCCGTCGTGTCCTGAAATTCGTCGATCAGGAACCATGGGTATCGAGCGCACAGCCCAGCGGCGATCACCGGATAGTCACGCAGGAGCTGATAGGCTCCGTAGATGATGCTGTTGAAAGTGATGTAGCCGCGTGCCTGACACTCGGCCCAGAAGAACGGCGCGGCTCGGGCGACGGCGTCGTTTTCGGCGGCCTGACCAACAATCTGCCCATTGGAATCAAGGGACAGATTCTCAAACGCGTCTAGGTCGTTGATCGTCAATTGCAGCAAATTCACTTGCGCGGCGGCAGCGCCGCATATGAGGTCAAAATCAGGATTCTCGCGCGTTAGAATCCTTCGCCAGGCCGCCAAATCCGGCCGCAACCATCCAAACGGCCTGACCACATCATTCAGGCAAAACGCATGGATGGTTGAGACGACGAAGTGGCGCTCGTCATCTGGCTGCATCTGCTCACGTGTGCGTTGCTCGATTTCCTGAACGGCGGTGTTCGTATAGGTGATGCAGCAGATTTGCTTGGGTGATCCTCGGACGCCCTCGATTTCAGCGACCAGCTTGGCGATCAGCGTGCGCGTTTTCCCGCTGCCGGGGCAAGCGGTGAGCATCATGTTGCCGCCGTGCGCGACTGCCTCTGCCTGTTGGGGAGTGAGGCTTGTCACGACTTACTCCCGCAGCCAGTTCACGGCGTCGATAATGTATTGGGGCAGCGCGCCCGCCTGAGCCACATGGCGATTGGCGACCTGTGCAAATCGACCTTTGCCGAAACGCTTGGCCGTGCGCAGCACCTTGTCTTTGACGGCTTCGGGTATTGCGCCGCCGAGTAGCTGGTGCATTTCCAGATCGCCGCGAATACGCGGCGCGCCTAGATCGCCAGCCGTTGCAATGAGCATCCCCAGATTCTGCTCAAGCGTGATTTCACGCTCAAACGTCGTCGCGCCGACAAACACGCGAACATACGGGCCAACGAGCTCTGCGAGGTTCGGCCGTATCGGCACGTCGTCACCCTCCGGGACTGCTTCCGGCTGATCAGCGTCGCCAACGATGGCGCATTTCTTGGGTAAGCAGCCTTCTGCGAAAAGGCGCGAGAACGGCCCGAAATGGACACCGTGCACGGCGACCACCGATATGCCCTCGCGTTCAAGATCGACATTCATCACCTGCTTTACGAGCGACGGTAGCAGGATCAGTTCTGCTGCGCCTTCGACGAGCATCACGCGCCGGGCAAACAGTAGGTTCGACTTGGTGGCGTCCAGATACCGCTCCAGGTCATGGCGGTCGTTATCTGTGAGATTGGGCGCACGGCTGGGGACCGCTGCCAGCGATGATTGTCCTGCTCGCTGTGTCAGCACAACATAGGAGGACAGCGACGCACCCGCTGTTATTTGGGTGCTGTGGGTGGTCGCGATCGTCTGGAACGGCAGTCCGCGAATGGCGTCCATCAACGTCGCTTGAAGTTGCGGATGAAGGTGCGCTTCGGGTTCCTCAACAAGGATCAGTTCACCCGCCGACTTCCCGGCGGCCGCGCGTTTGCGGAACTGCTCGATCAGGATCGCGATGTAGAGGATATTGTTGAGCCCGAGGCCGTTCCGGCGAGGCTCGAACTGGCTCACGACCGGGTTGGACAAAAGCACGATCAGGTTGCGGATGATCGATTGAAACGAAGGGGCCGAAA
>DAIMKE010000878.1:0-3558 GCA_036721875.1 Bradyrhizobium sp.
AACAGCAGGCGGTCGGGCTCGATCGTCAGCGGCTGGCCGACCGCGATGGAGGCTGCGCGAAGCGGAAACGACAGTTCGATCTTGTCGCGGGTCCGGAACAGCATCGGGACCGAGAGCGGCGTGCCGGTCTGGCCCGTCGTCACGTTGACGATCCCGACTTCCGCATGCTCGGCGAATGCCGGCAGCGGGTGCAGGAATCGATCGGCCGTCGGCAAGCCGGCGAGTGGCCCGTCGCGATCCTCGGACGGCTGCACGGTCTCTGGAAACACCGCAGCCGCTGCCAGCACCGTCGGGTGCGTCGCGAGCGCCTTCGCCAGCGCCGCGTCGCCCTCCGCAGGTCCCTTGTCGACCAGCAGCAGATCGACCGCGATGACCTTCGGCTCGAGCCGCGCGATCGCATCGACAATCCTGGCTATTTCCGCGCGCGGCAGCGGATAGGTACCGCCTTGCCTGACGATGTCGTCGTCGATCGCGACGATCGTGACGAGGTCGGGCGGCGCCTTCACGCCGCGGGCGAGGGTGCGCAGGTCTGTCAATGCCGACTCGGTCCGGTCGAGCAGCCAAAACCGGTCGTTCGAATGGCCAAGAGAGATCGCGACGGCCCATAGTCCCGTGCACAGCAGCGCAACCAGAATGTAAAGCCGTCGATTGTTCATTCGCCTGCTTCTATTGTCCGAGCCATCTACTGTCCGAGCCGTGCCATCAGGGCCGCGACGCGCGCCGGCGGCCAGCGCTTAACGACCAGTTGTGCACCCGACGTTTCGACGTCGACGCCATCGCCTGGTCCGAGATCGACCCTGCCGCGTCCCCCGGCGCGCGCGACTCTGACGCGGCCGTTGACGACAAAAACGGAAGTCTTTCCGCCCTCGGCGTCCACGGCCCATCTGGTGCCGCGCACCGCGGCAATCGCCTGCGGCGTCACCACTTCGAACCGGGTGCGGCCCGATTTCTTCGGCACCTCGAGCAGCAGCGCCTTGCTGCTGAGTTCGACGGAGTCGACCTGGCCGTCGCGGTTGCGATCCCTGAGTTCGAACTTTGCGCCGTTCTCGGCCACGATCGTGATCGCCGTCTCGCAACGCAGCGTCTGCGTTCCCAGCAAGGTCTGGGCAGACGTACAGGCCGGTTTCGCCGGCTGCGCCGTCGCGTCTGCTGCGAGGAGGCAGAAGCCTGCAAAGGCGATGGATCCGGCGCGCGCCAGCATGGTCATGGCAGCTTCCCCTTCGGGGTGCGAGAAACGAACACGGTGATTGAGGCGATACGGTACCGTATCGCCGGCCGCGCCCCAACAGGTGCAACGACACGGGTCGGCAATATCTGGGTGCGCATAAGTAAGTCTGTTTGGGGGAGGTAAGGTTCGGCGGATTGGCCCAACCCGGTAAATCGGCATAGCGATCCGGCAGATCGGCAAAAGCCATTGCGCGGCCTTCAAAATGTGGCGCGATCGTGGCAAAAATCTCACCTGATCGGGAGAGATTTCCGTAATGGTTCCATATAGTTGGAACCTCCGCGCATCCGTTAGGGTTTAAGGCTGATTTAACTAAAAGTCGCCTTAATGACGCTCCATGCCTCTGCGAAACGGCCCCTTGGAACTTTTTGGGGGCGGCATCAAAGAGGGACTTGGTGGAATTGTTCTGGGCGGCGTGTGTATGAGTAAGAGTAAGCGTGCGTGTGGTCCTGCGGGTAAAAACCGCGGGAAATCTTCCCGTAATGTCCTTCCTCACTATTTCCTTGGCAGCGTCGCGGTTGCTGGCCTGGTGCTGGGCTGCGCCTGGACCGTCTACACAAATGTTATCGGTGCCAGCATCTACCCCACGGTGGGCAGCGCCGCGTTCGAGGCGCCCGCCGTCACAAGTTCCACCATCGTTGCCGCGCGGCCCGCACGGCCCAATTTCAATGAGATCTTTGCCTCCCTGCCAGACCGGTCGCCATTGATCGCCGCGCCGGAGAACGTCTCGGCTTCGCTCATGTTCAGCGAGCGGTTCGCCGCCGCGTCGCCGCAGGGCGAACCGCCGAGGCCCGTCGAGACGACCAGTGTGGCGGAAGCTCCAGCCGTTGCGCCAAAGGCCGCTGCAACGCCCAAGCTCGCAGATGCCCAGAAGACAAAGGGTTCGGCGCCCGCCCAGATCGCGATGAACGTACCGGCACCGAAGCCGGCGGATATCAAATCTGCTGACGCTAAATCTGCCGATATCAAGTCTTCCGAAGCCAAGTCTGCCGAAGCCAAGTCTTCCGAAACCAGGCCGTCCGGATCTTCCATCGCCGACATGGCGCAGCGCGCCAAGGCCGCCGTGATGTCGATCGCTTCCAGCGACCGGCAGAACATGGTTGAAAAGCTGTGGGGCAAGCCGCAGCCGTCGCAGAACGCGCTTCTCGCCTATGCGTCGGCCGATGCCAACGTGACCGGAAGCATCATCGATACGCGAAGCCAGAACCCGATGCTCGGCGGCTCGCCGCCCTATGATCGCCAGACCGCGGTCTACGATATCGCCGCCAAGATGGTGTATCTGCCCGATGGCACCAGGCTCGAGGCCCATTCGGGGCTCGGCTCCAAGATGGATGACATCCGCTATTCGCACGTCCGGATGCAGGGCGTGACGCCGCCGCACATCTACGAACTGAAGCCGCGCGAAGCGCTGTTTCACGGCGTGCCGGCGCTGCGGATGACGCCGATCGGTGGCCAGGACAAGATCTACGGCCGCGACGGGCTGCTCGCGCACTCCTACATGCTCGGGCCGAGCGGCCAGTCCAACGGTTGCGTCTCGTTCAAGGACTACTACGCGTTCCTCGATGCCTACCGCAACAAGGGCATCCGCCGCCTCGCAGTGCTGGCGAAGGTGCAGTAGGCGGAGCGCTGCTGCACGCTCCAGATCGTTAGCCGGCCGGAATGACGGGCGGATGTCACCTCAAGCTCGCGAATAGCACGGCGCCGCTCAGCACTGTTGCGAACATCACATTCCGCGTGCGCCGCTTATGGTCTCCTTTGCTCGCACCCGAAAATTACGGGCGAGCATGAAGAGGAGTTCAGGCGGGATAAGTGGCGCCAGGTTGAGGTAACCCGCGTACCTGGGCCACTCGAAGGGTGACGTCGCATTTTCTGAAGGTCGAATGCGGCGTCACCTGACGTCTGGCCGGATGCCGGCGAGGCGGCTCTTTCGGCTTCTGCACGACGTTGCACTTATCCCGGCGTTGGATAAGTTAGCCGGCAGAGTGAGATTCGAAAGTTCCATGACGACGACGCACGATACCGGCTCTCGATCGCCATGGATCAGCATTTGGCTAAGTCCGCGGCAAACTATCGACTACATTCTGGCAACCGAGCCGCGGCGTTTTGTTTGGTTGCTTGCGGCGCTTGGTACAATCGCCAGTATATATTCCCAAATGCTCACCTTCGGTTTTCTGGAGGGCATGGCCGGCTGGCGCGTCTGGCTCTGCTGCCTTGCAGGCGGCGCCGTGATCGGGATCCTCTTTCTCTATCTGAATGCACTGATCCTGCGTGGGGTAGGGAGCCTGATCGGCGGCCGCGCCTCGACGCTGGAATTGCGGGCGGTGCTGGCCTGG
>DAIMKE010000879.1:0-3555 GCA_036721875.1 Bradyrhizobium sp.
GATCCAGACGGTGATGTGCGGCGCCATCGGCCGGCCGTCGAAATAGGGCACGATGCCGGGCTTCACCGTCTCGAAGCGATAGACGCCGGTCGTGCCGTCGACGGGCTGGCGGAACCAGCCGGGGAAATGCGGATCGGCCTCGCCACGGCGCTCGCCCTGGCCGGGATAGAGGCCCTGGGCATCGGCCTGCCAGATCTCGATCAGCGCGTCCTTGATCGGCGTGCCCGAGCCGTCGAAGATGCGGCCGGTGACGGCGATGCGCTCGCCCTTCACCTCCGGCGCCAGCGGCTGCGAGCCGAGATCGTGCGGGTAGACGCCCCCGATGCCGGAGAAGTTCGGCGTGGCGCCGATATGGACATAGGGACCGGCCGTCTGCGACGGGCTTTCCCTGAGGCGGCGGAGCGATTGGACCATCAGTTGCCCTCCATCCGGTTCTCGAACAGGGTCGAGCGGCGACCGCGCAGGACGATGTCGAACTTGTAGACCATCGTGTCCATCGGCAGCGTCGCCTCGCGGTCGAGCGCCGCGACCAGCCGCTCCACCGCCTCGCGGCTAGGGATGCCCATCACGATCGGGCACTGCCAGATCATCGGATCGCCCTCGAAATACATCTGGGTGATCAGCCGCTGCGCGAAGGCGTGGCCGAAGACCGAGAAATGGATATGCGCCGGGCGCCAGTCGTTGACGCCGTTCGGCCAGGGATAGGGGCCGGGCTTGATGGTGCGGAACCAGTAGCGGCCCTCGTCATCGGTGATGGTGCGCCCGCAACCGCCGAAATTCGGATCGATGGCGGCGAGGTAGGTTTCCTTCTTGTGGCGATAGCGGCCGCCGGCATTGGCCTGCCAGAACTCGACCAGCGCGCCGCGCACGGGCCGCGCATCCTCGTCCAGCACCTGGCCGTGCACGATGATGCGCGGGCCGATCGGCTCGCCCGTCTGGGAGTAGTTCAGGATCAGGTCGTTATCGAGCGGCCCCAGCATGTCGTGGCCGAAGACCGGGCCGGTCATCTCCGAGATCGTATTGCCGAGAGACAATAAGGCCTTCTGCGGCGAACGCAGCACCGAGGTCTTGTAGTTCGGCGTGAAGGCCGGCGGATGCCAGCTTCGGTCACGCTGATAGAACGAGCCGCCCTGATGGCTCGAATTTTCATTGCGCATGGCAGCGCCTCCCTCCCTGTAGCGTCTCTCGTCGAACGGGCTGCCAGCTTGCGACGAGATCGGCCCGCCTGGTCTTGATCTGGCTCAATCCCCGCCGCTCCCGCCCTCAGCGCGAGCGACCGCGACGGGGTCGTCGGATTCAGCCCGCCTTGCCGTCCTTCATCTCGGCATAGGCTGCCCTAGCGATCTTGAAGGCATGGTTGGCCGCCGGCACGCCGGCATAGATCGCCACATGCAACAGCGCTTCCTTGATGTCCTCCATGCTCGCGCCGGTGTTGCGCGTCGCCCGGACGTGCATCGCGACCTCGTCGTGATGGCCGAGCGCGGCGAGCAGGGCGATGGTCAGCATCGAGCGCTCGCGCTTGCTGATGGTGTCGCGCGACCAGACCGTGCCCCAGGCGCTCTCGGTGATGAGCTGCTGGAAATCGGCGGTGAAGAGATCGGTGTTGGCGACGGCCGCATCGACATAGCGCTCGCCGAGCACGGAACGGCGGGTCGCCATGCCCTGGGTATATCGGTCCTGTGCGTCAGCCACGTCCGTGCTTCTCCAGATGTTCCGTCACCAGCGCCAGCAGCCGCTCCGGCTGCTCGACCGGCGGAATGTGCCCGCAGCCGTCAATTAGCGCAAAGCGCGCATTCGGGATGCGCTCTGCCATCGCCCGCACCAGATCGGGCGGCGTCGACTGGTCGCCATCGCCAGCAACTGCCAGCGTCGGCACGCCGATGTTGCCGATGGCGGTCGTGAAATCGGCTTGGGCCAGTGCCTCGCAGGTCGATATATAGCCGTCGGCCGGTTGCCGCAGCAGCGCGTTGCGCCAGCCGGTGAGGTCGTCCGGCCGCTCGGCCCGAAAGGCCGGCGTGAACCAGCGCTCCATCACGTGATCGGCAATGGCCGCTATGCCGCCGGCGCGGACGGCGTCGATCCGCGCATTCCAGCTGTCGGCCGTACCGACCTTGGGAGCGGTGTCGGCCAAAACCAGCGCCGAGAGGCGCTCCGGTGCGCGCACCGCCAGATCCTGCCCGATCAGCCCGCCGATCGAAAGCCCTACCAGGGCGAAACGCCAGAGGCCGATATGGTCGGCAAGGGCGACGAGGTCATCGGTGAAGTCGGCTATGGCATAGGGACCCGCTGGCACCTCGGACAGGCCGTGGCCGCGCTTGTCGTAGACGACGACGCGCCATTCACGGGCCAGCGCGGCCGCTACCTCGTCCCAGATCCGGAAATCTGTGCCGAGGGAATTGACCAGCACCACGGCCGCCGCCTCGCGCGGACCGCTTTCGCGCCAATGCACCAGCTCGCCGTCGATACGCGTGAAAGCCATGGAAAATCGTCCAGCCAATTGGAGATCAACAGCATGGACCAATCAATTGATTATGTTAAATGGCATTATCGACGTTGAAAATAACCTGCAGGTTATCGTATGAGCCAAAATCGCGACCTTCAGTGGGACAGGACGATCAAGCTTCGCCATCTCTCTTGTTTCATCGAGGTGGCGAGGCACAAAAGTGCGGGCAAGGCAGCAGCGTCCCTCGGACTCAGCCAGCCCGCAGTTTCAAAGACTATTCACGAGTTGGAAAACAGCTTGAACGCCAGCCTGTTTGAGCCCAATCGGCGCTCCATGGTGCTGACGCCTCTAGGCGAAATCTTTCTGCGATACGCCACGTCTAGTGTGACCGCTCTCAAGCAGGGGATGCGAATGGTAGCGCAGGATTCTGAGAGCCGGCGCGCCACTTTCACGATTGGGGCATTACCAACGGTTTCTGCGAATGTCCTGCCCGGAGCACTCGCAGATCTTACAAGCCGATTTCCGGACTTAAGGCTGCGCGTCGTTACCGGTTCCAATGATGTTCTGATAGCGCAACTGCGTTTGGGCGATGTCGACCTGGTCGTCGGGCGAATGACATCTCCCGAAGCGATGAAGGGCTTGGCGTTTGAGCACCTTTATTCCGAGCGGATCGTGCTTGCCGTTCGCCCCGACCATCCCCTGCTCGCGCAACGACAGCTGGAACTGTCCGAAATCAGTCGCTACCAACTGCTTATTCCACCCCCAGGCTCCGTCATTCATCCGGTTGTTGAGCGCTATTTCCTCGCCCATTCGGTTCAGATGACCGGTACCCAGATAGAGACAGTTTCGGACGCCTTCGCCCGAATTTATCTCCTCAGCACCACAGCGGTCTGGGTCATTTCAGAAGGCGTCATCGCTCAGGATGTGCGAAGAGGGATTCTCGCGACGCTCCCTGTCGAAAGCGATGATACGCTTGGTCCCGTCGGCTTCACAACTCGCACCGATACCGAACCGACCTATCCCGCGCAGTTGATAATGTCTGCCCTGCGAGGGGCGGGCTAATTCTGTCGCGAGCGCGCAGGCGCGAAGCATCACGGTAGTACGCCCAGATC
>DAIMKE010000880.1:0-3554 GCA_036721875.1 Bradyrhizobium sp.
ATCATCAGCAACCCCGCCAACGGCGCCAAGTTCGCGGCCGGCACCAAGGAGCTCAAACTGCGCGGCGCGTCCTGGGCCGGCGACCTCACGGTCAGGCAGGTGGATGTCTCGACCGATTTCGGCGCAAGCTGGCAGCGGGCCAAACTGGAAAAGCCGAAGAACAAGTACGACTGGCAGCGCTGGACCGCGACCGTGAAGCTGCCGAGCGACGGCTATTTCGAAATCTGGGCGCGCGCCATTGATTCAAAAGGCGCGATGCAGCCGCATCAGGCGGGCTTCTGGAATCCGCAGGGCTATGGCGGCAACGCCATGCATCGCATAGCGGTGCTGGTGGGATGATGCGGCGCATCGCGTGGCTGGCAATGGCCGGACTGCTGTGGAACGCGCCGGCCATTGCGCAAACCACCTTCGCGCCGCGCGACGAAAGCCCGGAGGAGTTTGCCGCCGGCGTCGGCCGCGATGAAACCTTCTATGCCTGCACCGCCTGCCACGGGTTCAAGCTGGTGGCGCAGCAGGGCATGACGCGGGCGCAATGGGAGGACTCCATCAGCCTGATGGTCCGCCGCCACAACATGCCGCCGCTCGACGATAAGGACCGCGACAAGGTGCTGAACTATCTCGAGGCAGCCTATCCGCCGCGCGCGCCGGCGGGCCGCGGAGGCTGGGTGAACCCATTTGCCAAGTGAATGTTTTCAAGTGAATTGCGGGCGCGCCGGCAAAGCCGGCGCACCTAGCGCGACGCCGTCAGTTCCGGACTCAGTTTCGGGTCTGAGCGCGCGCAACTTGCACGCCCCCCTTGCGACGCTGCGCCGAAACGGTCTGCTTCGTGCGGCGATCGGCCCGCGCAGCCACGCGCTTGTCCTTCTTCACTTTCGCTTCCGCCTGCTGGGCCTTGGCGCCACCGCGGCGTGATGCATATTCCTTGCCGTCGATCGGCGCCACATGCGGCGGGTCCCTGTCGAGATACGGTCGCCCGATGCCGTACTGCTTGCCGTTTGCATCGATCCATTTCCACAACGCTTCAGTGGAAACCCATCGCTCCGCCTTTGTCCTGCCCTTGACGCTCACGATATCGGCCGCAAGCCCGTGGCCATAGCCGCCGCGGAAGCTGCCGCCGTGGTACGACCGGTCGCTCGCCGCCTTCAGGCCGCTCGCAATCGATTGACGGTAGTCATCGCGGAACGCGCTGGTGATGCCGGGCGACAGCCCGGCCTGCTCGGCGGCGTGGAGCGTATGGAAGAGTTTCAGCTTGAAGCTCCGGTCCATGCCTCCGATCACGTAGTCCATCATCGGCATGCCGATCTTCGCTGCGGCGTGCGGATCCTTCCAGGTGAAGTCCTGAGGCACGAGCTTGGTGAAGGTCCTGGTGACGACCTTGGTGACGGTCACCGTCTTTTTCTTCTTCTTGACCTTGACCTGGACGGTCACTTTCCTCCGCTCCTGCACCTTCATGGTGTCCTGCTTGAGCGTCCGCTGGTAGAGCGCCCACAGGTATCGGTCGATGCAGGGTTCCACGACGAGGCACTCATCGACGATTTCGAGGGAGTTCACCGCTGCCGGGATCACCGCAGCGTCCTCGCCCTCGTCCGGCAGCAGGTCAGACGGGTTCACTGCCGCCATCTGCATGGCCGGCATTTCAGGCGGCAGCACCGGCGATGGAGCGGGCGACACCAACTCTACAATCGCTGCCGGATCAGCCGAAGCCACAACCGTCCTGTCGTTGGCCGGCTTTGTCACCGGTTCGGCGATCGTGGCTGCATCGGCGTTGACGACGGCGGCGCTGACGACAGCCGTGTTGCTCATCGCTTGCGGCTTGTCCGCGCGTTGCTCAGCGATGAGAGATGGTGCTTGGCGAACCTCGACCGGCAGGGCGCCGGCGGCGTTCTCGATGCGGGCGGAACCGACGCCCGCAAGCCCGGCGATGACCCAGCCCGAGAGCACGGCGGTGCCGCACAGTAGCGACGTCACTAGCGCAATTCGCTGCGGGTTCTTCATCCTGTTGCCTCCAAAAGACTCAACCGGAGTCGCACTGCACAGCCCAGCATGCAACGAGGCTGATCTTTCGGATCAATACGGAATCGCGCAATGACGCAAAGTGATGGGATGCCCATTATTTCGGGGAGTGTCGCCAGAATGCAACGGATTGGAACTTGGGAGTCAAATGCGTCAAGAGAGCCTCCAGCTTCGGATAAAGCTCCGCCAAAACTGCGATCATTCGCGACAGGCTTTTTCTAGGCGCTCCGGCCCGGCGGCAGCACGACGACGATCCCGCCTGGCTTCACGCGCTTCACGAGATCGATGACATCCTCATTGGTCATGCGGATGCAGCCGGACGAGATGGCATGGCCGATATATTCCGGCTGATTGGTGCCGTGGATGCGGTACAGGGTGTCCTTGCTGCCCTGGTAAAGGTAGATCGCCCGCGCGCCCAGTGGATTGGCGGGACCTCCGGCGACGCGTTTCGGGTAGGGGCCAAGCCGCTCCTGGATATCCTCGGTCGGAATCCAATCCGGCCATTCGGCCGTCTTGCCAATCGTGGCGACGCCGGACCAGGCCTGCGCTTCCTCGCCTACGGTCACGCCGTACCGTACCGCTTTTCCGCCCGGCAGGACGTAATACAGAAAGCGTGCATTGGTATCGACCAGGATCGTTCCCGGCTGCTCCTTGCGCGTGTAGTCGACAATATGCCGGCGATAGGTCTCCGGGATGCTCGCCTGCGCGTAAGGCGCGCGGGCCAGCAACTGGCGATCCCTTGGCGACAAATTGGCATTGGACGTCGGTGAGAGCGTTGCTTGCATGCAACCGCCGAGCACAGACCCAACCACCCCTACGAGCAACAACGCCATTCCGGACTTCGGCACAGCGAGTCCTCCCCAAAGCGCTAGAATGGTTCATCTGCTGCTCAAATAGTGCAGAAATAATGGCAACGATGGAAAGAACCCGGCGATATCGAGGTCGGGGTTTGCTGGTGAGGCCTCGCGCCGAGGGGCCAGCCTGCGCGCTAATTTCGATCGTTAAGTATCGGCTGGCCTGGTGCGCGATCGAGGGGCGGATGAGGTCTGGCGAGGCCGGTCGTACCGGGCGGGCTCGCGTTGCTGGCCGTTCTCGTGTCGATCCGCTCAACCGTGGTGATCAGCGCCGCAAGCATCGCGACGATCACCGCAACAGCGAAAAGCACGACGGCGGTACGGTGGCCATTCGGCTCGTTGCTCATGAGGGAGCCTCCACGTTGGAGTGGAACGTCATGCTTCCCGGAAGGTTCCTGGCCGCGCTCTCGTCCCGCGGCCTGCCGGAGAACTAGCTCTCCAGCGTAAATCCAACTCGCAGCGTGACCTGGTAATGACGAACAGTCCCGCCTTCGATGTGGCCTCTGGTTTGCACGACCTCGAACCATTTCATGTCGCGAATGGTCTTTGAAGCGCGGGTGATCGCGTTCTGAATCGCATCTTCGATGCTTTTTTCAGAGGATCCGACGAGCTCCAGGATCTTGTAGACGTGGTCTTTCATTTCGATGGTATTCGGCATGACGAACCTCTGTTGTTGATGTCAGTGGG
>DAIMKE010000881.1:0-3554 GCA_036721875.1 Bradyrhizobium sp.
GTTCGATCGCGCGCCACTGATCGACCGGGTTCAACGGCTCGCGGGCGATGTTCTCGACCATGCTGCGAATCGCGCCGTTGTCATTGGCGGCATCGACGACGAGCACGTCGATTTCCTCCAGCCCGGCCGCGATCGCCTGCCTCACACGGCGATGTCCGGAATCAATGATGTAGCCATTGCCGCCATCGGTCTCCGGCGCGATCACCGGCGGCTGGACGAGCCCGACCGCCTTGATCGTCGCCAGGAGCAGCGCGTCGGCCTGGGGAGTGGATTTCGTCTGGCGCGACCGATCGGAATTCTCCTTCAGCGCGCGCGGATCGACTTTCATGAGATGCATGGGAAAGCTCCTTCAGAGGGTGCAGGACATGGCCTCGACCTGTCCGGTTCAGTCTTCTTCCCGAAGACCCCTCTCAAGCCCGCGGAGCGGACAGGCCGGTGCAACTGCGGACGAGCATCTCGGCCCGGATGGACAAGCGGGGCAAAGCCCTGCGCAGGACGACGGGCCGGGATCGCGACGGCGGCGGTTGAGCGTCAGCGTCACCGGAATGGCCGATCGGCGAGGGGTACTCTCCCGCTTTCTCACTTCCAGATTTTTTCGTTCGCCGATCTCCTATTTGGCAATAGGCCGGCCGAGAGAGGATACATGCGTTTTAGTCGGCGCGCGAAAACAGCTCGCGGTCTCGGATACGGATGGGATCTGTCCAGTCACGCGCAAACCAGGGTGCCTTCCCTTGCTTAGGAGGCAGTTTCAGCTCGAGCGGTTGCACAGCACCTTGTGTCTGCTCGGAGGCAACCCGAAAAACATAGTGGTCGTAGATCCGCAATGCCTCGATCATGTAGCTGGTCGCCACTGTCCGGTCGCGGACGAGCACGAGGTTCTCGCCATTCTCGTCATCGGCGGGTTCGGAAAAATTGTAGGATCCGAGATAGACACGCGCTGTTGGCTTGTCGAAATCCAGCACCAGGAACTTGTGGTGCATTCTCGTGCCGCGCTGCTTCCCGTCCGGACCTGAAAGCCCCGATGGTTCGGTAAGAAACGGCGGCGGCACGTTGCCGGTGAGCGCAGCGGCGCGCACCACCTTACGGCGGTTGTCGGGGGTAAGCACGGTTAGCCCGAGATTGCCCGCCTTAACGCGCGCATCCGCGATGCCCATGACATGAACCTTGGGGCGTTCCAACGCCCTTCCCAAGGCCGGACCGATGGCGCCTTTAGTGGTCTGACCGAGAAAGGCGAGCGAGAAAAGGACACTCGACTCCGCCTGCTCGATATCGGCACCTATCTCATCGAGCAGACCATTGGCGTCGCTATGGGGGGAGAAGGCGACCTTCGCATCGACGCCCGAGAGCCCGAATTCGATCCACCCCGCCGCGCTCGCCGAAGAGCGGAAATCATCGGCACCCTCCGCGTTGAAATAGGCCTCGAAGGCCTTGAAATAATCCTTGATCGCGCTGGTGCTGTGGACGGCGAGGCTGTTGTTCGATTGGACGTAGAGCCCGCGCCAGCTGAGATTGGTCGATCCGTAAAGAACCGTTTCAATGCCGCCGCCGCTCACCGCGATGGACTTCTGGTGCTGCAGGTTGGCCATGTGCTGGCGCTTTACGTTCGCAACGCCCGCCGAGGCAATCAGCCGCTCCGCAGCCCTCGATTCCGGCGAGTGCGGGCGGCCGTGACCCTTCGTCTTGGCACTGTCGTCGATGATGATCTTGAGGTTTGGGCCAAGCGCTTCCAACCGCTCGACTACCTCTGGCAGGTTGAGGTCATAGGCGATGACACGGACCTGCGCTCCAACCTCTCGCGCCCGATCGAGGATGGCGAGCGTTTCCGCCCGCGCCTCGAAGCCCATCCAGGCGAGTGCTCGCTCGGCATGGGCATGGGTCGGGACGAAGTCCAGCCCCTCATCGCCATCGGGCGGCACCAACGTTGTCACCGGCCCGCCGGCTGCGAAGTTGCGCACAAAAGCCTGCGAGGAGACGAAGCCGCGGGTAAAGGCGACATTGAGCTTGCCGGGAATGGTTTGGCGCATCAGCGCCAGTTCCGCCTCCTGCGCCTCACCGGGCTCCAAAGCGCCGGCGGCATCCATGAACATCGGGGTGATGCGATAGAGGAACGGCCCTTCGAGCCCAGCGTCGAAGGGAAAGTGGACCCAGCGAAACTTTTGGATGGGGGCTTCGGTCGAGCGGATGCCGCCATCGGGAACCGGCTGCCCGGGAAATCCAATGCGGTTGCGAACGGTCTTGAACACCTGGGAACCAGGCTCGCGATACTGGATAGCAAAGCCGACAAAAGTGACGGGAGGCTTGCCTGCCTTCCAGTCCATGCCGAGCAGGACCATGCCGTCGCCGCGGTGGATCGTCAGAGAGAATGGCGCAGCGGCATTGCCGCCTGTCACACGAAACCCAGTCGCCACGCGTGCCTCCCCCCAAATTTCCCCTCCAGATTGTGTCACCATTTCGTGACAACTGGAAAATGGAATTGCAGTTGGAGTGCGGAAAATCACGGCACGACTTGCTGGCGCCCAAGAGCACATTCGGTCCGCCGTGACCTGGGGCCGCCTAGACTGCGACGGCTCGGCAATCGAGCTCCGTTTCAAGCGCGTCGCTTGCTAACATCTTCTCCACCTCCGCGAACTGCCTGCGCTTCTCAGCCAGCTCGGCACCGAAGGTAAACTCTCCACCCTCGCGCGACCGATATGACGCCAGCCGGCGCTGCGCCTCGGCGAGACGCTGACGATACCGCTCCCGCTCGCCCTCGAAATCCCCAAGCGCGTGTTCGAGGCGCGACACCGCACCGGCCGGCGTCACCGTGACCGGCAGGTCGATCTCGTGATCGGCGCCGGTGCGCAGCAGCGCCGTGTCATAGCGATAGCCATCGCGACCGCCATGCTCGCCGCGGAACTCCAGATCAAATCCGCCGATCGTGGCGATCGTCACCTCGCCCTCTTGCCGCATTTGCACGAGCGTCAGGATTTCCTTGAGCAGGGTGCGCCCTGCGTCCTTGCGCTCGATATAGGCCGTGCCAATCACCGTCATCGCGAAGGCGTCGCCGGTGGTCGGAACGTGGCGCTCGATGTCGCGTGCGATCTCGCCGATGCGCCGGGTCGCAACTTCGATATCGCGCTCGGCGTCGCGGATCTGTCGGCGGATGGCGAACTGATCGTCCTGATGGGCCGCGCGCAGGCGCTCGAGCCGTGCGATTTCGGCCTCCAGTCCGGCCTTCTGCATCAGGCGCTGATCGCCCGAGGCGATCGCCTTGGCCATGGCGAACTGGTTGGCCTGCCCCTCGCCCAGGTCTTCCAACCGCCGAATCGAGGTGTCGCCCGAAAGCGCAGCGGCGATGAAGCGGGCCTTTCTCTCGTTGTTTTGCCACATGGTGGCGTCGAGCGAGCCTTGCGTAGCGTAGGCGAAGATATCGACCTCGTCATGCTGGTTGCCCTGCCGCACGATCCTGCCCTCGCGCTGCTCGATCTGCGAAGGCAGCCAGGGCACGTCGAGATGATGTAGCGCCTTCAGCCGGAGCTGCACGTTGACGCCCGTTCCCATCGTCTCGGACGAGC
>DAIMKE010000882.1:0-3553 GCA_036721875.1 Bradyrhizobium sp.
TCTCCGAATGGCATGGGTCTCGTGCCCTCCGGCGACCCGCTGACGCTGGGCTTTATCGGGCGCAACGGTGCCTATCCGGCCAATCAGGCCGGTCGTTTTGCCGATCTCGTGATCTGCATCGGAACGCGCTTCGACGACCGCTCGTCATCGTCATGGCACCCGGGCTATTCCTGGAATTTCCCGGAGACCAAGCTTATCCAGGCCGACATCGATCCCGCGGAGCTCGGGCGCAACTATCCGCCGACGCTCGGCGTCATCGCCGATGCCAAGACCTTCGCGGCGCAACTGCTCGACGGGATGGCCGAGCGGAAGGACATTCGGCGGGAGAACTTCGAGCCGTGGCGCGCCGAGGTTGCCGGTTGGCAGGCCGAATGGGACGCGTTCGTCCGTCCTCACTTCAAGGACGTGACGACGCCGATCCGGCCGGAATATGTGGTCGACGCGCTGACCGACATCCTGCCCGACGATGTGATCCTGTCGCTAGATTCCGGCGTGCATCACAATTGGTTCATGCAGTTCTGGAAGCCCCGCCGGGCGCAGAGCATGCTCAATAGCTGGGGCTATTCGTCGATGGGCTTCGGCGTGTGCGGCGTTCTCGGTGCGCACCTGGCGGCGCCCGACCGCACCTGTGTTGCGGTCGTCGGCGATGGCGGCTTCATGATGGCGCCCCATGTGGTTGCGACCGCGGTCGAGTATTCGCTGCCCTGCATCTGGATCGTGTGGAACAACTTCGCCTGGGGTGCGATCCGCGACATTCAATATGGAATGTTCGGAGGCAGGGAGCTCGGGACCGCCTTCTACAAGGGCAATCAGGGGCCCGGCGGCGAACGATACAATCCGGACTTCGCAGCGTGGGCGCGTGCCTGCGGCGCCGATGGCTACACGGTCACCAGGAGCGAGGATCTGCGCGGTGTCGTGGAAACGGCGATCAAGAATCGCCGACCTTGCGTCATCGATCTGCATGTCGATGCCGAGGTGCGTCCACCGTCCACGGGGACGTGGCAATTGCCGCCCGTGCCGTACAAGGAGCCGGTCTTCGGTAAACCGCAGCGGCTGATCTGAAGCAATAAGTCGATCAACAAGGGAGGAGAACGTTATGGGTTGGATGGATAGTGCTTGCCGGAAGCTGCTTGCCCGTTTGACGACTGCAGCAATCGCCAGCCTCGCGGCTGCAACTGGTGCCAGCGCTCAGACGGATGATCCAATCAGGATCGGCATGATTTATTCGAAGCAGGGACCCGGCTCGTCGATCGGCCAGTTCCTGGAGCGCGGCAGCGAATTGGCCGTCGAACAGGCCGGCGGCAAGGTGCTCGGCCGCAAGATCGAGGTCATCTGGCTCGATGAATCGGACCCGCAAGGCTCCCAGCAGAACATGCAGCGGCTCGTGGACGAAAATAAGGTCGTCGCCGTCGTGGGCGGCAACTACAGTTCGAATGCGCTCGCCATGATGAGCGTGGCCAATCGCGCGAAGATTCCGCTCATCCTGCCGGGAGCAGCCGCGAGCGAAATCACGGGCAAGAGCTGCAGCCGCTACGTCTTCCGTACCCAGGCGACAGTCCCGGTGCAGACGAGCGGTCTGATGCCCTACATCGCATCGATCGGGAAGAAAGTCTATTTCCTGACAGCCTCATATGCGTTCGGTCAGGACATACTGCGATCGTCGCGAGCCTTGCTGGGCAAGACCGGGCTGACCGAAGCGGGCTCCGACGAGGTGCCGATCAACACGGCTGACTACTCATCCTACATCCTCAAGATACGGCAAGCCAAGCCGGACGCGATCATCGGCGGCCTTGTCGGCGGCGACTTCTCCACCTTCCTCAAGCAGTGGAATGAGATGGGGATGAAGGAGAAAATCCCGTACGGCGCCATAGCGGTGACCGATACGGATTTCTGGGACGTCGGCCCGCAGGCCTCCAGCGGCATCTACATCAAGCCCTGGTACTATAACAATCCCAAGAACACGGCAGCCGAGAAGGCGATGACCGAAGCGTTCCAGAAGAAGTACGGCCAGCCGCCGTCGGACAAGACTTGGTCGGGGTGGATTGCGATGCGCGCGCTGCTGGAGTCGATCGAGGCTGCGAAGTCGACCAAAGCTCAGGACATCATTGTCGCTCTAGAGAAATGGAAAAACACGGAAGGATTGCTGCCGTACTACTTCCGCGAATGGGACCATCAGATGGTCCGGCCTGCCGTCATCGTGCAGGTCAAGAAGAACATCACCGACAAGTGGGATTTCTTCGAGGTCCTGAAGGACACCTCCGCTACGGCGGAAGAGACCGAAAAAGCCTTCGGGACCAAGGAAGAGATCGGCTGCAACATGCCGGCGCTCTGAAGTAGCCCCCGTTTTGATACCCGTTGGCGAGTTGGAAACATGACCGACATCATCATTTCGCAAGTCGCCAACGGCCTCGTCCTGGGCTTTCTCTACGTCCTGATCGCGGTCGGCCTGTCGATCACGTTCGGGCTTCTTGGCGTCATCAATTTCGCGCATGGCGCTTTCTTCGCGCTGGGCGCTTACGTGTCCTGGCAACTCTTTCGTTGGTTCGGATGGGGAGCTGTCGCCCTGGCTCCGATCGTCGTTGCTGCCATAGGCATGGCGACGGAGTTCCTGCTGATACGTCGGCTTTACGGGCGCGAGCCTCTTCTGAGCCTCATCGTGACGTTCGCACTGGCCTTGTTGATCGAGGCTCTCATTCGCGCAACCTGGGGCGCGGACGGCAAACCATTCAACCCGCCGCCGCCGCTCGCGGGCATCGTCGAGCTGGGACCATTGCTGATCACAAAATACCGGGTGGCGGTTCTGGCCGCGACGTCGACGGCATTGCTCGGCCTCTGGGCTTTCCTGTCCTGGACGCCTTATGGGCGGATTCTGCGTGCCGGAAGTCGCGATCCCGAGATGGTTGAGCTGCTCGGCATCAAGCTGCCCCGCGTCCTTACGGCGGTATTCGGCCTGGGCTGCGGGCTTGCCGCGATCGCGGGGCTGCTTGCAGCCCCGCTCTGGACCGTCTCTCCGTCGATGGCGGCGAATGCAGTTATGCCCGCATTTGTAATTGTTGCAATTGGTGGGCTTGGGTCGTTGCGGGGCGCCGTGGTGGCGGGGCTCGCCGTTGGTGTCGTGACCGCTCTGACCATCCAGTTCTGGCCGGCGGCGTCGACGGCCTCGATGTACGTGCTGATGTTCGCGATCATGCTTCTGCGCCCTCGCGGCTTGTTCGGTGAACGCTGGGAGCGCTTCGAATGAAAGGGGCGTTGCTCGGGCGTGTGTCGCGCCATCCCATTGCGATCATTGCCGCCGTATTGCTTGTTGCCTCGGCCATTGCGCTTGGCATCGGCATGCCGGTTGCAAGAGTGACTCAGATTGCGATCTACACTCTTTATGCGGCCGGGGTGAACTTCCTGATCGGGTATCTGGGCTTGGTCCCGTTCGGCGCATCGTTCTTCTTCGGGACTGCAGGTTACGCCGTGGCGCTGATCGGAACGCGTCTTCTCGGCGGGAACGAACTGGGCGACGTTCTGGTCGCCGCCGGGTTTTCGATGCTGCTGGGGCTGACGG
>DAIMKE010000883.1:0-3549 GCA_036721875.1 Bradyrhizobium sp.
AATATCGAAGGCGTGCGGCAGAACCAGTTGATCGGCTACGGCCTCGTCGTCGGCCTCAACGGCACCGGCGACACGCTCAACAACATCCCCTTCACCAAGCAGTCGCTGCAAGCGATGCTCGAGCGCATGGGCGTCAACATCCGCGGCGCCACCATCCGCACCGGCAACGTCGCCGCCGTCATGGTCACCGGCAATCTGCCGGCTTTCGGAACACAAGGCACGCGGATGGACGTCACCGTCTCGGCGCTCGGCGATGCCAAGAACCTGCAGGGCGGCACGCTCCTCGTCACCCCCCTGCTCGGCGCCGACGGCAATGTCTATGCGGTGGCCCAGGGCTCGCTCGCCATCTCGGGCTTTGCCGCCGAAGGCGCCGCCGCCAGCGTCACGCGCGGCGTGCCGACCAACGGCCGGATCCCCAACGGCGCCATCATCGAACGCGAGATCGAATTCGCGCTCAATCGCCTGCCCAATGTGCGGCTGGCGCTGCGCAACGCCGACTTTACCACTGCCAAGCGCATTGCCGCCGCGGTCAACGATTTCCTTGGCGTCAAGACCGCCGAGCCGATCGATCCCTCCACCGTGCAGCTTGCCATCCCGGCCGAGTTCAAGGGCAACGTCGTCGCCTTCCTGACCGAGATCGAGCAATTGCAGGTCGATCCGGACCTAGCCGCCAAGATCGTGATCGACGAGCGCTCCGGCATCATCGTGATGGGCCGCGACGTTCGCGTCGCCACCGTCGCAGTGGCGCAGGGCAATCTCACCGTCTCGATTTCGGAGAGCCCGCAAGTCAGCCAGCCCAACCCGCTGTCGCGCGGCCGAACCGTGGTGACGCCCCGCACTGGCGTCAGCGTTTCCGAAGACGGCAAGAAATTTGCGGTCGTGAAAGACGGCGTCTCGCTGCAGCAGCTCGTCGACGGCCTCAACGGCCTCGGCATCGGCCCGCGCGACCTCATCAGCATCCTGCAGGCGATCAAGGCCGCCGGCGCGATCCAGGCCGACATCGAGGTGATGTGATGGATTCGAGCCTGATCAACGGCATCACCGGGTACACGAAGTCCAGGACTTCGCTGGTCAACGGCCGCAACGATCCGCAGCTCGCCGACGCCCTGAAAAAGATCTCGCCCGAAGCGCAGCAGAAGACCCGCGCCAAGGCGCAGGAGTTCGAGGCGATGTTCCTCAACTCGATGTTTTCCCAGATGACCACCGGCGTCAAAGGCGAAGGGCCGTTCGGCGACACGACCGGCACCGGTGCCTGGCGCTCGATGATCACGGACGAATACGCGAAATCCTTCGCCAAGTCCGGCGGCGTCGGCATTTCCAACGACGTCTTCCGCTCCTTGATCCTGCAACAAGCCAACCGCGCTGGCTGACGCATAAAGAGAAACCGACATGAATCAGCGTCCTCAAGCAACGCCCGCACCCGTGAAAGCGATCTCCACGCCCCTCGAGGCACGCAAGCTCGCCGAAGAGCTGATGGACGTGATGAGCGCCCTGCTCGGCATCATCGAGCGTGAAACCGAACTGGTACGCGCCGGACAGATCCGCGAGGCGATGCGGCTCGAGGCGCAGAAGGGCGAACAGTCGCGGCGCTATATGGTAGCGGTCGAAACCCTGAAGAACGCGCAGAAGTATCTGGCACAGGTTTCGCCGGAATTGCTGACCACGCTGCGGCGCCATCACGACACCTTCCGCGCCATGCTTCAGATCAACCTCACCGTCCTTGCGACGGCGCATGCGGTGTCCGAGGGTATCGTGCGCGGCGTCAACACCGAGATGCAGCGCAAGAACATCCCGAGCACCTATACGGCGTCGGGACAGCGCGCGACCCCCGGACCGCGCAACATCACCCCGCTAGCGGTCAGCCGCTCGCTGTAGGGATTGCGGCCTCCGGTTCGTTACAATTTTAGCCAAATTTGCGCACCCGCATCAGAGCGAGGTTTAGCGTATTCCCTAACACCGCGTTGAGAGGTCGCGGGCTATATTGCTGAAGACGAGGGGTTGGGATTTGACTCGCAGCAAGCCTGGAGGCTGCCATGAGTACAGATTTCAACATCAAACCGGTGGGGGCACCGGTTGCCGCGCCGGTCGTTCAGCATGTGAGCGAAGCGGCGCAACACGCGGTCACAACCCAACTGCCGCCGAGCCAAAGCGTCTCGGCAGCGGATGCGCCTTCGCGCGCCAACATCGATTCCGACGCCGTCCGCGTCTCGATTTCGAATGCGGCTGTGTCGAACCAGGTGGTGATCGATCGCGATGCGCGCGCCGTGGTCTATCAGGTCGTCGACAACAAGACGAGCCAGGTGGTGCAGCAGTTTCCCGAGGAAGCCGTGCTGCGCCGCCGCGCCTATTTCCACACGCTCGACCTGACGAAGGACGCGCCGCAGCGTCTGAGCGCCACCGATCGCACGGCCTGAATCCGGATCCGGTGCTGCCCGGCCCCCTCGCCCTTCGTCCGGCAAGGGGAAACCGCCGCTTACGACCTGCTCGCGTAAGCCTGGTCGAGATAGGTCTGCCCGCTCGCCGGATCGGTAACGACGTTCTTGATCAACGCCTTGTTGTTCGCCGTGAGGGAAAATTTGGTATCACCGACCCGGAACCCGTTGTCCTTGATCAGCACTTCCTGAAACTTGCTGGTGCCGCCGCTCTGGTACTGCACCTTGGCGCGAAAGCCCGTCACATTCGAGACCGTGATCTTGAACGTCTTCTGGTCGGGATATTTCCCGGTCCAGCTACCCTCGTAGAGCGTCGGATCGACTGCCACATAGGGCGTCTTGGTCGGGACCGTCATCCCGACCGTCTTGTAGTTGGCCGCAATGATGCTCATTAGATCGGCCATGGCTACATCTCCGGTGCTCTCACCACACCTCAGGCGCGGCCGGAGAGGCCGGCAGCGAGGTTGCAGTTGATGTCGATCAGCGGCTTCAGTTTCGCCGGATCCGGGTTCATCTGCATGTCCACCGTCTGCTTCATCACGAACACGCCGATATTGGCGATGTTCTGGCGTACCTCGATTGACTGCGGATTTTCATCGGTCTGCGCCGCGCTCATGAAGATCGACCAAAGCCGGCGATTGAACAACAGCGCACTCTCCATGGCCTGGCCGGGCCCGGCCCAGTTGGTCTGAACTTCCTGGAGTTGTCGTGCGGCCTTCAGCAGCGCCTGCGCTTCGATTTCACGGGGGTTCGACGTCGTATGCGACGTGCGAGCGTAAGCCTGGGCTGCATTAGACATTCAATGACCTCGGTGAGAGCGGTCCGCCGGACGACCACGTTGACTTCAGGATTTTGCCTAACTTTCTTACAGATCGCGTCTTTAAATATGGTTAGCAACGGTTACCGATTGTGTCAGAAGCCCGGCGAAAACCCATATTTTCAACACCTTGCCTGCCATCCGTTCTGATGGAATTAAAATCGACGCCCAAATTATTTGCTTCGACGTTTTTTCTGACTCGAAGACAAAAAAGAAAACGGCGGGGTCTCCCCCGCCGTCTCGATTGTCGACGTCGTCTCGCTTAGCGGAGCAGCTGCAGCACGCTCTGCTGGCTCTGAT
>DAIMKE010000884.1:0-1010 GCA_036721875.1 Bradyrhizobium sp.
GTCCCGTAGTTTCGACGTGGTGGCAAGAAACTCGACCGATGCCTACAAAGGAAAGCCGGCTGATGTCGTGGCCATCGCCGAGGCACTCAATGTCAATTATGTCCTTGAAGGGTCGATCCAAAAGCAGGGGGGCGTACTCCGAGTCACCGCAATGTTGATTGACGCAAAATCAGGCAATCATTTGTGGTCGGAGCGCTGGGATAATAGCGATCAAAACGTCTTTGCAGTGCAAAGCGAGATCGCACAACAGGTCGCTAAGCGACTCGACAGCACCATCGAGAAAAGAACCAAAAGGAAATAACCTCGCAAACGGGAGGGGAGCGTCGACGCCTGTTCTTTGACAATCATGGAAAATGGGCTTCTCTCATCCGGTTAACCTTGGGATCGGCTTAGCAATTGATGGCCAATGTCGCTTCGTCGGACAGATAAGAAAGGCTCGGATCGCTCCGAGCCTTTCCGTGTGCAGGTGTGATGAGTGCTTGTGGGACGGGCATCATATCCCGCACGAGCATCCTATGCGGCAGTGCTGCGGCGCGGCAGCTTCCAGCCGGGGCGAACGAAATGGCAGGAGTAGCCACCGGGATATCGCTCCAGGTAGTCTTGATGTTCCGGCTCCGCCTCCCAGAAATCGTCCACCGGTGCGAGTTCCGTGACGACCTTGCCCGGCCACAGGCCAGAGGCCTCGACATCGGCGATCGTGTCCTTGGCCACCTTCAGTTGGTCGTCCGAGGTATAAAAGATCGCTGAGCGGTAGCTCAGTCCGATGTCGTTGCCCTGCCGGTTCATCGTAGTGGGGTCGTGAATTTGGAAGAAGAACTCCAGCAGGTCGCGGAAGCCCACCTTCCCTGGCTCGAAAATGATCTCGATGGCCTCGGCATGCGTGCCGTGATTGCGATAGGTCGCGTTCGGCACGTCTCCGCCGGAGTATCCGACCCGGGTCGAGAGGACACCGGGGATGCGGCGGATAAGATCCTGCATGCCCCAGAAGCAACCGCCAGCCAGAACGGCAC
>DAIMKE010000884.1:1020-3547 GCA_036721875.1 Bradyrhizobium sp.
GTCATACGCCTTCTCCTTCCGTTACAAAAAACCTGCGAAACTCGCCATAGCCCTCACTGGCCAAGTCATCGAGAGGGATGAAACGCAGCGAGGCCGAGTTGATGCAGTAGCGCAACCCGCCTGTTTCACGCGGGCCATCCGGAAACACGTGACCGAGATGACTGTCGCCATGGGTTGAGCGAACCTCGGTTCTGACCATGCCATGGCTCATATCGCGGTTCTCCACGATGTTCTCGGCATCGATTGGCTTGACGAAGCTGGGCCAACCACTGCCGCTCTCGAACTTGTCGAACGATGCGAAGAGAGGCTCGCCTGAGACGACGTCTACATAGAGCCCGGGCTCCTCATTGTCCCAATATTCGTTGGCGAAGGGTCTCTCGGTGCCATCCCTCTGCGTCACTCGGTATTGCTCTGGATTCAGCTTGGACAAAGCATCTTGGCTCTTGCGGTATGTCTTCATCAATTTTTTCCTTTTGAGTTCGATGCGCTCAGTAAGTGGTTTATAAGATGCCACTCTGGCGCGATTACATCGATATAGTAGGGCGCGACGGCAGTATCCCCGAACTCGCGGTCGGTGAGAGGCCGCGGCTCGCGAAGCGCCTCTCGGATAGCTTCGCGATAGCGCCGGTAGGCGCGGATTCTGGACAAGATAATCGTGGCAAACATGGTAGCTCCCTACTGCGTTGGGGACTGTTGAAAGAGTTCGGGTCGTCGACCTTGTGCGGCTTGCCGCTGTCAGGCTCCTCGCATCCACTCCACAAAATCGATACCAATCTGTATCGATTTTGTGGTCATACAGCGTCACGGCCCGTTAGGGTAGCGGAGATTAAGGGCCTTCACGAAAGCATCAATTTGCAATTCCGCAAGAATCATTAAGAGACACCTTGCGACCCGCTGCACGCGGGCTTATCATTAGATACCGATTAGTTTCGTTGCAGAGGACAGCATGCGCCGTTCAGAAATCCGAGGGCACCTGCTCGAGACCGCGCTGCGGCTGTTCAACCAGAACGGTTATCAAGCAACAGGCATCGACCTGATCATCGCGGAGTCGGGCGTCGCCAAGACGACTCTGTACCGGCACTTCGAAACGAAGGAGGATCTGATCCTGGCCGCCCTCGAACGGCGCGACGAGGAAATGCGCGATGCCATGCGGGCCTTCGTCGAGAAGCATGCGCGGGATCCGGTCGAGGCCCTGCTGGTGACGTTTGACTTCCTCGACACGTGGTTCCGTGATGACCGGTTCCGCGGCTGCCCGTTTATGAGTGCAGCGGGAGAGCATAAGGATGCCAACAATCCCGTGTTCCGCGCTGCAGCGCTGCACAAGCGGCTAATGCTTGCGTACTTTGAGGAACTCGCCCATGCGGCGCGTTTTGCAGAGCCGAAGCTGATAGCGGTCGAGATCAACCTGCTGCACGAGGGCGCGACTGCGGTGGCACAGATGACACGCACCAGCGAGCCCGCTCGGCAGGCTCAAGGTATAGCCAGCCAGCTGCTAGCCGCGCATGCGTATGCCGCCGACCAGTCTCCCCCATCACAGTCCATCCGTAGAGGGGACGGCTCACAGTCGAGTTCAAGCGTCCTGATTCCGCCTGTCAGCGGCCGGACCTGAGATGTGGTGAGTTTCACGAGCGCACCGCCTTCCAGCATCGTGATCGTGGCGCCCGAGGCATCGCTCTCGCTCCAGACGCAGACATCTGAGCAGGCGCAAGGGCTGACGATACTCAGGGCCGCCGCAGCAGCGACACGGTTCCTTGACCGCCATCCGCGCAGACGCTCACGATCGCCAACGATCCAGGCGGCATTGCCCATAGCTCCTTCACGGCCTGACTGAGATCTCGCGCACCGGTCGCAGCGAACGGATGACCGATTGCAACAGACCCGCCGTTTGGATTGACACGCTCCCAAGGGAACGCTCCGAAATCGAATGCCACTCCGGCCTTGTCGCGCGTCCAGCCCGGCTGCTCGAGAGCTGCGATGTTCGCCAGCGCCTGAGCGGCGAACGCCTCATGGATTTCCCACAGGGCCACATCGGCATATTTCAGACCGTTCCGCGCGAGCAGCCGCGGGATGGCGAAGCTCGGCGCCATCAAAAGTCCGTCGATGGCATGATCGACTGCCGCGATCTCGTGATCGACCAGCTCGGCATAAGATGTCCCGGCCGGAAGCTTGGCCACGCCGGTGTCCGTCGCAACCCAGCAAGCCGCGGCCCCATCGGTGATCGGGGAACTGTTGCCCGCAGTGAGCGTGCCTTTCCCGGACCTGTCGAAAGCAGGGGCTAGCGCCGCGAGCTTTTCCATCGACGTATCCGACCGAGGGTGGGCATCGCGTGAGATCTCCGGAAGCGCAACCACCAAGTCGTCGAAGAAGCCTTCCGTCCAGCCGCTGACCGCCCGCTGGTGACTTTTGAGCGCCCAGTCGTCCTGAGCCAACCGGCTGATGTTCCAAATCTGCGCCGTTTCCTCCATATGATGCCCCATTGTGCGGCCCGTAATTCTGTTTGCCCAGCCTTTGACGGGCAATACGAGAT
>DAIMKE010000885.1:0-3543 GCA_036721875.1 Bradyrhizobium sp.
CTCGTCGACTTCCTCGGCGCCGTCGGTATGCCGGATGAAGACGATCTCGACGTGACGGTACCGCCGCTTCAGGAAGATGTAGAGCAGCATGTAGAAGCGTTTGGCGAGATCCTTCATATGCTCCGTCATCGAGCCCGACACGTCCATCAGGCAGAACATGACGGCCTGCGCCACCGGCTTCGGCACCTGCTCGAAACGCCGATAGCGGATGTCGAGCGGATCGATGAATGGGATCCGGCTCATCTTTTTCTTCAAGGCCTCGATCTCGGCAAGAAGTTCGACGCGCCTTTCCTCGCTGCAATTCTCCAGCTCACCTTCAAGCGCCGCGAGCGCTTCCGGCCGCGGCCGCCGCAATGCGATCCGGCGCGCCATCGCCCGGCTGACGGTTCGGCTCACCGAAATATTCGCCGGCGATCCTGACGTGGCGTAGCCCGCCCTGCGGATGCCCTCGCTTTCCACCTCGGCAAGCTTGCGCTTGGCCAGGTCAGGCAACTCCAGGTCATCGAGGAACAGATCGACGAATTCCTCGCGGCTCAGGACGAACCGGAATGCATCCTCGCTGTCGCCCTCACCCGGGCCACCTGCCTTGCCGCCGCTCTGGCCGGAGCGCGGCAGCATGTCGCCTTCGATGAACTTCTTGTTTCCGGGCAGCACCATGTCGCGGGTGCCGCCCTCGCGACGGAAACGCGGTTCATCCATCCCCTCGATCGGGACGTTGACCTCCCCGCCCTCCAGGACATCCTTGATGTCCCGTTCCTGCGAAGACTTCTTTACCGCGCCCTGTACCAGCGCCTTTGCCCTGCGAAGGAAGCGCTGGCGGTTCTCCAGACTCTTGCCGCCCGGATTCAGGCGCCGATCGACGATATGAATGGCCACGTTTGCATCCGCCTCCGCCTCAACCGGCCTGCTTCACGCGCATGTACCACTCGACGAGCCGCCGAACCTGACGCTCGGTGTAGCCGCGCTCGACCATGCGCGCGACGAACTCGCCATGCTTCTTTTCGGTATCGCCGTCCTTTTTCGATCCGAACGAGATCACCGGGAGCAGGTCCTCGACTTGCGAGAAGATGCGCTTTTCGATGACCTCGCGGATCTTCTCATAGCTGGTCCAGGTGGGATTCTTACCACCATTATGAGCCCGCGACCTCAGGGAAAACTTGACGACCTCGTTACGGAAATCCTTCGGGTTCGCAATGCCCGCCGGCTTCTCGATCTTGGTCAGTTCCTGATTGAGCAACTCGCGATCCATCAACTGGCCGGTGTCGGGATCCTTGAAATCCTGATCCTCGATCCAGGCGTCCGCATAGTCGACGTAGCGATCGAACAGGTTCTGGCCGTAGTCCGAATAGGACTCCAGGTAGGCCTTCTGGATCTCGTGGCCGATGAATTCGGCATAACGCGGCGCCAGGTCGGCTTTGATGAACTCGATATAGCGCTTTTCAACCTCGTCCGGAAGCTGTTCACGCCGTATCGCCTGCTCCAGCGTATACATCAGGTGAACCGCGTCGGCGCCGAGTTCGTTGGTGTCGTGGTTGAAGGTTGCCGCGAGCACCTTGAAGGCGAAGCGCGTCGAAATACCGTCCATGCCTTCATCGACGCCGGCAGCGTCCTTGTATTCCTGAACGCTCCGCGCCTTGGGATCGGATTCCTTCAGGCTCTCGCCGTCGTAGATCCGCATCTTGGCAAACAGCGTCGAGTTCTCGTGCTTGCGCAGCCGCGACATCACCGAGAAACGCGCCAGTGTTTCCAGCGTCGCCGGCGCACACGGAGCGGACGCGAGTTCGGATCCCTGGATCAGCTTCTCGTAGATCTTCTGTTCCTCGGTGACGCGCAGGCAGTACGGCACCTTGATGACGCAGATGCGATCGATGAAGGCTTCATTGTTCTTGTTGGTCTTGAAGCTCTGCCATTCGGATTCGTTGGAGTGCGCGAGAATCACGCCGGTGAACGGGATCGCGCCGATATTTTCGGTACCGATGTAGTTGCCTTCCTGCGTAGCCGTCAGCAACGGATGCAGCATCTTGATCGGCGCCTTGAACATTTCGACGAACTCGAGCACGCCCTGGTTGGCGCGGTTGAGGCCGCCGGAATAGCTGTAAGCGTCGGGATCGTTCTGGGCGTAGGTTTCCAGCTTGCGGATGTCGACCTTGCCGACCAGCGAAGAGATATCCTGGTTGTTCTCGTCGCCGGGCTCGGTCTTTGCAATCGCGATCTGGCGCAGCCGCGACGGCTGGATCTTGGCGACGCGGAATTGCGAGATGTCGCCGCCGAAGGCTTCGAGACGCTTGTAGCACCACGGAGACATCAGCCCGGTGAGACGACGGCGCGGAATGCCGTACTTCTCTTCGAGCATCGGGCCGAGCGATTCCGGATCGAACAGGCTGAGCGGGCTTTCGAACACCGGGCTCAATTCGTCACCGGCCTTCAGCACGTAGATGGGATGAACTTCCATCAACGACTTGAGGCGCTCGGCGAGCGAGGACTTGCCGCCGCCGACGGGGCCGAGCAGATAGAGGATCTGCTTGCGCTCTTCGAGACCCTGCGCCGCGTGGCGGAAGAAGCCGACGATGCGCTCGATCGTATCTTCCATGCCGTAGAAGCCGGCGAAGGCCGGATAGAGCCGCATCGTGCGGTTCAAAAAAATACGGCCAAGGCGCGGGTCCTTGGCCGTGTCGATCATTTGAGGTTCACCGATCGCAGCTAGTAGTCGCTCCGCCGCGTTGGCATATCGCATCGGATCGCCTCGACACGACTCCAGATATTCCGCCATCGACATATCGGTCTGACTTCTGGCTTCGAAGGACCGGGCGAAAGCATTGAACAGAGAATCGTTGTACATGATCCGTCTCTCCATATTCAGATGTAAATGCTGGACACTCCGCTCAGGTTCCCTAAACCGCCCCGGAGCGCCGCAGCTTCCGTTCGCGAATCACAATCAACACATAGGCTGATTGGACACGCGACCAACTCCCCAACGCAATGCAATAGTCGTGCTAGGCGTGCCATCCTCGTAATGATACGGTATGATTCCGGGAATGATGTAACTGTGTTGCAACATTTCCGTGGCGACTGCCGCCGGCACACCTGTTCATACTTTTTTAATGATTATGAACGCGTGCGCCGCGTGAAGTCGCGCGCCCCGAAAATTCGGGGCAAAAACGCACGAAATCCCGACCTTTGGACGGCGACAAGCGCACGGTACCGGGCTTTCGCGGGGCATATTGCTCAGCCCGGCTGTCCGCATCGTTGAACGCACCCGGCGCCAACTGCAACTAATGTATGATGTCGCGCGTTACATTCGAGTCTGCCATGAAAAACTTTTTCTTCGTCGCTGCCGTCGCCTGCATCGCCGGCGCCAGCGCCACTTGCGCCCAGGAAGCCGTCGACAAGGCCAAGGCTGTCGCGTTCGACACCAGGATGTTCGCCGGTCCGCTCGGCCACAAGACTTATGCCTGCTTCGTGCGTCGCTATGACGCCGTCCATCTGGCGCAGCATCCGAAGCAGAAAGTCAGCGCCATGAAGCTGCTGGTCACAGCGGAGGAC
>DAIMKE010000886.1:0-811 GCA_036721875.1 Bradyrhizobium sp.
ATGATACGCGAAAGGCAAGTCGCGCTGGCTAGAAAACGCAGATTTTTCGGAATGAATTAGATAACCGATGGAATACGACAGCCGCTGCCCTCTGAAGGCACGTGTCAAGCCGGCTCTTGCAGAAGCGGGAGCGGAAAGTGGATTGGAATGCATGGACTTGCGGGACTGACGTTCATCGCTTCACTCTCGCAAAAATTTCGCGTAAGCAGTAGGCACCCGTAGCTCAGCTGGATAGAGCGTCGCCCTCCGAAGGCGAAGGCCACACGTTCGAATCGTGTCGGGTGCGCCACATATTACGACTAGACGGCTGGTTTGTCTGTCAGGGTGCGAGCCGAGCAGCGCCGTGGCGACCAAGGGTAAGTTCAAATTGCGGACACGCAACACCCGATTGTTGCGATTGGTCGAACAGGAAATTCCTAGGCTTGTTACATGAGAGATTGGAGCCTGCGATCAATGCATCTCGAACGCTGTGAACATTGCTTAAGTTGTTGATCTTTCTTGCTATGGCAGGCCATTCCGTCCTGTTTCACCCAATTCGTTGCGATTTCGTTGCGGTGTTCTCAAGAAGAACGCCGCTGAAGGGAAGCAGCGATCATCCAGCCAATGCCGTCGAATAGATGGTGGTCACGCCGATCCCGATGGCCACGCTCCCGACAACAAACTGTAGAGCTCGATTGACGCAGGTCAGCATACGCGCAGAGATCGCCAGCGGAACTGCGATCACTGACGAAAGCGCGGCCATGCCGATCATGGACCCCACTCCAAACAACAGCATATATATGAGACCATCCCGAACCGAGCTCGCTTGCGA
>DAIMKE010000886.1:836-2047 GCA_036721875.1 Bradyrhizobium sp.
CCAGCCATGTCATGCACCAGTCCAACGAAAAGTGTACGCCAGCGGAACCCGTGCACGTGTTCATGAGAGCTCTTCAAGTGCTGCGCACCCTCGATGGGATGCGCATGCAGATGGAGGTGAGCAGCACCATTTTGATGGCTATGTCGGTGGAAATGGATGCGTTCTCGCCACAGGCGCCACAGAACGTCAGCGCCAAGTGCGATTAGCATGACACCAACCGCGGTCTCCAGCGGAAGCGAGAGCCGCTCGGGAACGGCGTGTCCAAGCAGCAGAGCCACTCCGCCGAACAGGAAGAGCGTGATCGTGTGGCCCAATCCCCAGGTCAAGCCGTGCTTGACGATGTCGAAGACGTTGATCCGGCGCGCAGCGATGCTCGACACGGCCGCAATGTGATCGGCCTCGAGCGCGTGTTGCATGCCGAGCAGAAACCCCACTCCCAGGATACCGATCATGACCGACCTGCCCGCTAAGACGCAAAGACCATATCCCGGGCGTGCTGAGCCTCTCGCCTGATCCAATCGTACCATTGATCGAGGCCCTCGCCGGTCTTCGCCGAGACTTGGAGAACATCGATGTCCGGGTTGACTTGCCGCGCATTGGCGACGGCTAACGCGACATCGAAGTCGAGGTGCGGCAGCAAATCGATCTTGTTCAGGATCATCAAGGAAGACGACTGGAACATGTGAGGATATTTCAGGGGTTTATCCTCACCTTCCGTCACCGACAGAATAGCGACCTTGGCGTGTTCGCCGAGGTCGAACATGGCCGGGCACACGAGGTTTCCGACATTCTCGATCATTACGATCGCACCAGCGGTTGGCCGGAGCTCGGAGAGCCCATGCGCGATCATGTCGGCTTCGAGATGACATCCCGTCCCGGTATTGACTTGGACGGCTGGCGCACCGGCACGACGGATGCGCTCGCCGTCATTTGCGGTCGCCTGGTCACCTTCGATCACGAACAGGGCGACCTTCTCACGCAAATTCCGAATCGTCCGTTCCAGGAGCGCGGTTTTTCCCGAGCCCGGAGAACTCACCAGATTCAATGCGAGTATTTCCCGCCCTGCAAACCAGGCTCTGTTTCTGCCTGCAAGCGCGTCGTTCTTGGCAAGAATACGAGCCTCCAGCTCGATCAGTTCGCCTGGTCCATGCGACTCATCTCCCCCATGCGCGTGGTCGTGAACATGGTCATGGTCGGCCCCGTCCCCATGC
>DAIMKE010000886.1:2057-3541 GCA_036721875.1 Bradyrhizobium sp.
TGATCATGGTGATCGTGATCATGGCGGTGATGACCATGGTGGTGATGATCATGACTGTGATCATGGTCGTGGGCATGCTCATGATCATGCCGATGCGGGTGCGAATGAGAATGGCCCTCGGCGTGTGCATGGACATGTTCATGCGCGCCTTCCCTCGCATCCTCTCGGGCAAGCGTGGCCTCCTGGCCCGTTTGAAGATTGATCACCGTTGCACCCGCCTTCGCGCCACAGCCACAATGTCCGCACATCATACCGCCTCCCCTTCAACTTCCATGCTTCTGATCCGCAATTCCTCGCCCTGTAGCCGCTTCACACGCCGCGATCCGCAATGGCATGGCGCAAACAGGGTCGCCTGCTCGAATTCCGATCCGCATTCGTTGCATCGAGCACGCCCGGCAATCTGCCTTATATCCAGGGTCGCATCCTGAAGAGGCGTGCCCTTGGCGACCGTCTCGAAGCAGAATTCGATGGCCTCACCCATCACGCCCGAAAGCTGCCCGATCTCCAGCGTCACGCGATGAACCTTGCGGCCCTTCGCTGCGTCGCAGACGATGGCCACGATGTTCCTTGTGATGCCGAGCTCGTGCACTCGCTTCTCCTTTTAGCAGATCCGCGGCAACTGCTCGCCGACGAGCATGTCGACAATCCGCCGCCCGCCAAACGTCGTTCGCATGGTGACGCGACCTTCGATCTCGGATCCAATTCGACCGATCATGGCAGCATCCGCGCCGAGCGGATGGCCTCTCATCGCCGCAAGCGCTACATCGGCCTGATCGGCGGGCACGACCGCGACGATCTTGCCCTCGTTGGCAAGGTAGAGCGGATCGAGGCCTAAGATTTCGCAAAACGCCTTGACTTCCTCCCGGATCGGCGTCCGTCCCTCCTCGATTTCGATCGAAACGTGGGACGCCTCGGCAATCTCGTTCAGGACGGTTGCGATACCGCCGCGTGTCGCATCCCGAATGAAGCGGGTGCCGGGGGCTGCTGTGAGCAGAGCGCTGATCAGACCGTGCAAACAGGCGCAATCGCTTTCGATCGGAGTATCAAGCGCCATATCCCCGCGGGCACAAAGAATGGCCGCGCCGTGATCGCCCAGAAGCCCATTCACCAGGACAACATCGTCTGGACAGGCCTTGTCTACGCCAAGATCGATACCGACCGGAATCACCCCTATGCCGGTGGTTGTCACAAAGATCTTGTCGCAGGCGCCGCGGGGTACGACCTTGGTATCGCCTGTCACGATCCGGACGCCGGCCTCGTTCGCGATCTCGGCCATCGAGCGCGTGACGCGGCGCAGCAAATCGACCGCAACGCCCTCTTCGAGGATGACGGCGCAAGACAGAAAGAGCGGCCGCGCTCCACCGACGGCAAGGTCGTTCACTGTCCCGCAGACGGCAAGCTTTCCGATATCGCCACCCGGGAAGAACAGCGGATCGACTACGAACGAGTCCGTCGTGAACGCGAGCCGGTCACCGTGAGCTCCA
>DAIMKE010000887.1:0-3540 GCA_036721875.1 Bradyrhizobium sp.
AGCGTGCGCTCCTCGGTACCCGCGCCGACCCGGCCTTCCTTGACGAGCCGCGTTACCAGCGTGCGCGGAACGTAGCGGCCGAAGGCGCGCAGGCCGTCGAGCATCGCGTTGAACGAATGCGCCAGGTCGTTGATCTCGCGAAAGCGGCTGTGCTCCAGGGGAGCCACCTTGTCGAAATCCAGCGTGCCGATGGCGGCAGCGCCTTTCGCCGCCCGGCGGATCGGGCCTGCGATCGTCCGGGCCATCCATGCGGCCGCTACCAGCGATGCGCCGAGCATGACGAGCGCAATGATCGAGGCCCAGTAGAACAGCCGCAGAGGGGCGTCGACCGCCCGCCCCAGAAAGTAGGCGCCGATCGTGATCGGCAGATCGCCATAGCCGGGGATGTCCCGCGTAAAGAGGAAATACAACTCGCCATCGACCGCCTGCTGGCGGGCCATCGCTCCGGGCGGTGGCGCTATGCCGGCCTTGTCGAGCGGCTGCGCGGTCGAAAAGTTTTCGATGACCCGATCCCCGAACGTCCGGAGCAGGTGCAGCGGAACGGCTTCTGACACCGGTCGGGATCCACCGAGCATCGCCGGATGTGCGAGAACGCGGTCCTGTCCGTACAGCATGAAGGCAAGGGATCGCGGCGGCTCGCTCAATTCCGTGCAAAGGATCGAAAGAGCGTGAGTTGAAACGGCGACGGCCACGAACCCGAGATACTGGTCTCCCTTTCTGATCGGCATGCGATAGTTGAGGGAAGTCGTCTGTGCCCTTTCGCGATAGACCGGCGGTCCCCAATGGGGATATTTGCGAAGCCGGATCTCATCGGCAATCTCGGCAAGCTGGCGATCTCCCGTGAGGTCGAAATGGTCCAGCTGAAGTGTTGAGTTGGATGCGCCGCGCACGACGCGCAATGCCTTGCCGCTGGGACCGGCGAGGATCAGTCCTCCGATCTGGGGCGCTGCGGCCATGGTGCCGCTGATGAAGTCGTCGAGCGCAGGGTCGGAAAATTTGTAGCGGCCGTCGCGGATCGCATCCGCAATGAAGGCGGCCTGATCGACGGCCGCATCGAGATGCCGCCGCAGCGCCATCTCCTGTAGCGAGAGACCTCGCGCGATGAGGCGGGTGGCGAACTCCTGCACGATGGCGCGGCCGGTGACCCAGTTCACCGCTACAATCAAGCCGGCCGACAGCAGCACCAGCAGCCCTATGCTCAGCATCAGCGTCGGCATCAGCGCCAAATTGCCCGGTTTCGTGGGCGCGGAAACGATGCGTTTGGGTGTGGGGGCTGTCATCGGCTTCGACACAGCATTCGATCGCTGTCCTCTCGTGCGTGCACGCCATCACAAACCGTAAGACCAGGCCGATCACGGCCTGCGCGGCAAAGCGACATCCCCAACTCAGCACGAACGGCATCGGTATCATTGTTGCCCGGGTGCAGGCAGTCGGCTTGACGCAGATTAATGGCTAGGCGCGAAAGAAGATCACGGTGACCAGCGCGAACACCGGCAGCAATACGCACCCGGACCAGAGCATGTAGCCAAAGAAGCTCGGCATCTTGACGCCCTGCTGCCGCGCGATGGCATAGACCATGAAGTTCGGCGCGTTGCCGATGTAGCTGTTCGCTCCCATGAATACCGCGCCTGCCGAGATCGCTGCGAGCGTCAATGCGCCTTCCCGCATCAGCACCTCGGCGCGACCGCCCGCCAGTTCGAAGAAGACGAGATAGGTGGGGGCGTTGTCCAGGAAGGATGAGAGCGCGCCGGTCAGCCAGAAATAGGCCGCGTTGTTGGCGCTGCCATCCGCATTGGTCACCATGGCAACGAGCGGTGCGAAGGCGCCGGCACTCCCGGCGCGCAGCATCGCCAGCACCGGAATGATCGTGACGAAGATGCCGGCAAACAGCGCGGCAACTTCGATGATCGGCGACCACGAAAATCCGTTTGCGAGGTGACTTCGCTTCGGCGTGGTAAAAAACGACACCAGCGTCACCGCGACCATGATGGCATCGCGAAGCAGATTCTCGACCGCAAGTTCGGTTCCCAGAACGGTGAACGTACCAAGCTTCAGCTTGGCGCTGAGCAGGATGGCGATGATGATCACGCCGCCGAGCAGCATGTTGATTCCGCCGGTCACGCGAATGGGTCGGTCCGGCGTGGGATCCGCCGGCGTGTGTCCCTCGCGCCGGTAGACGATCGTGTCCAGCACGAAGAAAGCCGACAGCACGATACCGGCCGTGAACAGCGTCTCGGGAAACAGATGCTGCGTCGTCCAGAAGAAATCCACGCCCTTGAGGAAGCCGAGGAACAGAGGCGGATCGCCGAGCGGCGTGAGCGAGCCGCCGATATTGGAGACCAGGAAGATGAAGAACACCACGACATGCACGTTGTGCTTTCGGTCGTCATTGGCGCGAAGCACGGGGCGTATCATCACCATCGACGCGCCGGTGGTCCCGATCAGGCTGGCGAGAATGGTTCCGATCCCGAGCAGCACCGTATTTGTAACCGGAGCCCCGCGAAGATTGCCGGACACGACTATGCCGCTGGCAACCGTGAACAGCGCCAGCAGAAGCAGGATGAAGGGGATGTATTCCAGCAGGGCGGTGTGAACGAGCGCATGTATGGTACCCGTCAATCCGACCAGAAACGCCGCTGGTACCATTGCGAGCGCCGCCCAGACGAACGCGATCTTGCCATGGTGATGTTCCCAGAAGTGGGGTGCGAAGAGCGGGAACAATGCAATCGAGAGCAGGATGCCGACGAATGGCAGTCCCCACGCCAGCCCAAGCTTCGCCCCGTCCACTTCGGCCGCCCAAGCTTCCGATGGAAGGGCGGTGGCAAGCGCGAGCGCTGCCAGGACGCTGAGAGTACGGCGTTTGCGGTTGTGGCGGGACAGCAGAGAGACGGGCGCCTGAGATGCGATCAAGGGATTTTCTCAACGAGGGACGTTTCGGGACTATCTGCTATTTCAGAGACTTCATCCAGCCGGCGATTTCGCTGACGGCGACGTTGGCCTGTTGCAGCAGCTTGCCCATGGTGAAGAAGCCGTGGAACTGGCCGGGAAAGTGCCGGTACGTCATGGGCACGCCGGCTTCCTTCAGCCGCGCCGCGTATTCGGCGCCCTCGTCGCGCAGGGGATCGGCACCGGCGGTGAGCACATAGGCCGGCGGCAGCCCGGCCAGCGTTTTGGCGCGCGCGGGCGACGCCTTCCAGTGGTCGATGTCGGCCGTGCCGTTGAGATAATGGTTGCAGAACCACTTGATCACGGAATGGGTGAGAAGAATGCTGGTCTCGGGCTCGCTGTGCGAGGGATGCGTCATCGCAAAATCGGTCGCGGGATAGACCAGCACCTGGCCGGCGAGTTTTGGGCCGTCGCCGTCGCGCGCCGCCAGCGCCACCACGGCCGCGAGATTGCCGCCGGCGCTGTCGCCGCCGACCAGGAGTTGCGTGGCGTCGACGCCGAGCTTTTTGGCATGCGCGGCAACCCATTTGGTCGCGGTGATGGCGTCATCGGCGGCGGCGGGGAATTTGTGGGGCGCCAGGCGGTAGTCGACGG
>DAIMKE010000888.1:0-3537 GCA_036721875.1 Bradyrhizobium sp.
TTCGGTCCGGTTTTGTCGGTGACCAAGTTCAGGGATCTCGACGAGGCGATCGCGATCGGCAACGAAACGCCCTATGGTCTCGGCGCGGGAGTGTGGTCGCGCAACGTCAACAATTTGTATCGTGTCGGCCGCGGCATCGAGGCTGGCAGGGTATGGACGAACTGCTATCACGTCTATCCGGCCCATGCGGCCTTCGGCGGCTACAAGGGCTCCGGCTTCGGGCGCGAGACACACAAAATGGTGCTGGATCATTACCAGCAAACGAAGAATGTGCTGGTCAGCTACGATACCAAGGCCTTGGGTCTGTTCTGAATCCGAAGTCGCCGCGGTGCATTTTGTTGGCGGCAGCGACTGAACCCATTGGGCTGGAACGAGGTTTGAGGCTAGGCCTCGGCTCAGCCTCACGCACCGGCGTCTTGAACCTAAGGGCGCAATCTTACGGGTTTTGCTCTGTGCACCTATCTCGGAATGGCTGCCTTCATCCCGGGTGCGACTCGCGAGAACCTCATCGCGATGATCGCGCTCCATTTCTCTCCGCAGGCACTCTTCACATTTGCGGTGAAGTGGATCCCAGCGGTGTTCGCCAAGATCTCAGCGAGCCCAGAAGTCCTTCGACTTGATCAAGAACCGTCAACGCTGTGTTGCTTCAACACACGCGCGGACCGAACCATCAATACGCGGAGCTATCATGGATGCAAGCTCTATCAAGATTCGCCGCTCGCTTGGCGCCTGGAAGCCTGAAGGCTGCGAGCGGATTGCGCTGGTGCTTCAGGGCGGGGGCGCTCTCGGCGCCTATCAGGCTGGAGCCTACCAGGCGCTGCACGAGGCCGGGCTCGAGCCGGACTGGGTCGCGGGCGTTTCGATCGGCGGGATCAACGGCGCGTTGATCGCCGGCAACGCCCCGGAGCACCGCCTGGATCGCCTGCGCGAGTTCTGGGAGACGATAACGCGCCCGACTTGGCCGTTCACAGCTGATGGGGACGAGGCGCGCGGGGCGCGCAACAACTGGTCGTCCCTCGAGGCCATGATGTTCGGGCAGCCAGGCTTTTTTTCGCCGAACGTCCCGAACCCTTGGATGAGTCCTCGCGGCGCTGACACCGCCACCAGCTTCTATGACAGCGCGCCCCTCCGCGAGACACTGCGGCGCTTAGTGGATTTCGATCTCCTGAACCAAACATCGACGCACTACGCTGCCGGCGCTGTCAACGTGCTCAACGGCAATTTCTACTATTTCGACAACGCACAAATCGAGATCACCGCGGAGCACGTCATGGCGAGCGGGGCGCTTCCTCCTGCGCTACCCATGGTGCAGATCGACTCCAGCTGGTATTGGGATGGCGGCCTCGTCTCCAACACGCCGCTGCAGCACCTCCTTGACAACGCCCAGTGCCGCAGCATGCTGGTGTTTCAGGTCGATCTGTTCAGCGCAAAAGGCGTGCTCCCGCGCGATATGTTCGACGTGCTCGCTCGCGAAAAGGACATCCGTTACTCAAGCCGCACACGGCTGATTACGGACACCTATGCGAAACGCCACCAGCAGAATCTGATCTTGAGGCGCTTGCTCGACAAGCTAGGGGATGCGAATCTCGATGACGAAGAACGCGCGCTGAAGGACAAGCTCTGCAGGCTGCCGAAGATCACGATCCTACACTTAATCTATCAACAAACGGCCTACGAGGGCCAAGCCAAGGATTACGATTTCAGCGCGCAATCGATGCACGAGCACTGGAATCGCGGCTACCAGGACACACAGCGCACGCTTCGGCACACAGAATGGCTGGCAATGCCGGCCCAGGATGGCGGCATTGTTGTCCACGATATCCACCGTACGGATGACTGATGTTCAGCGTCCCGCGCCGTAGCTGCGAGTGGCGTCTCCGGTGAGCGTAGCCCGTCGGACGGCCGCTCGCAGAGTTCCACTCAGAACGTTCCGTCAGATCGCTCCCTTCTCGCCGGAAGCGAAGGCCGCGGCTCTGAGCTGCAGGGTCCAGGATCGCAAGCTCACGCGGCTCACAAGCAACAGGCGATCGATGCAGAGGTATCGTGGGATCGCATCGCAGATGAGGCTAAAATCGCGAGATCAACTACAGCAGCAGTATGAAGGCGGATCCGCCGCCGAGACAAACTGATAAAGCGCTGGATCCGAGAAGCTGGCGGCCGTACCTCGACGACAGGCGGCTCGGATGCCGGCACCCGAGCCGGCACTACTTTTTCGTTCCGATATCCAATCCATGATGCAGTCCGATCTTCGAGGGGTCTTGATTTGGCACAAGGTATTCGCAATACGAGGTCCTAAGTTGATACGATGACGAGCCCCGAGATCTGGTATGTCTCATATTGTCCGAATGATGCGTCTGCTCGCGGAAGGCAGAACCGTCCGCGTTACCCGCAGGTTCAAAACTGAAATAGAAGCTAAGCGATTTGCTCAAGAAATCACCAATACTGCATGCAGCGTGCTTGCAGGCACCCTAAACCCGTACAAACCGAGGCGAGTGGTGGCAGCGTAGCCTTGACGAGCGGATCAGGGCGTCGCCGCTCTCGCTTCGGCTTCGCAATTGGCCTGTCGGTCGGGCGTCCCCCGCTCCGTCTTTCCACGCGATTCGCAAGCTCGACAAGAACTGATTCATCGGCGGTTCCGCAGTATCGAACTTTTTGAACACCTGTATAGTGAAGGGAGACCAGGATTTTTGCAGAGGTGCTACAAACTGTCTTCATCAGGACTTTGTCGTGGGCGAGACGAATTCCGTCGTGGACCCCGGGGACACAGACCAGCCAGCCCCGTCCGTAAATTGCGGGAGCTGCTGTTCGGGAGCTAACGAACCGGCGGCGGGTTGTAGGACAGCCCGCAACAGGAGCCCGCCCGATGCGATCTTTGATCGAAGATTATGCCCCGATCGGCGATTGTCAGACCGCCGCGCTCGTCGGCCACGATGGCTCGATCGATTGGCTGTGCTGGCCGCGATTTGACGCGGGCGCCTGTTTTGCGGCCCTGCTCGGCTCCCCCGGGAACGGACGGTGGCGCATCGCACCGGAGGATCCCAGCCCACGCGTCAGTCGCCGCTACCGCAACGGCACGCTCATTCTGGAAACGGAATTCGAGAGCGCGGGCGGTTGGATCACCGTGATCGACTTCATGGCCCTGCGCGCCGGGGTATCGGATCTCGTGCGTCTCGTCGTCGGCCGGCGCGGTCGCGTGAGGATCCGCAGCGAGCTCGTGATCCGCTTCGACTACGGCGCGGTCGTGCCTTGGGTCACGCGGCTTGAGGACGGCACCGGAATCCAAGCGGTGGCGGGCCCGTCCATGGTGGTCCTGCGAACAACGGCTCCGTTTCACGGCGAAAATCTCAGCACCGTTGCGGAACTCTCCGTCGAAGCCGGCGACACCGTGCCCTTCGTGCTGAGCTATAGCCCGTCCCACGTTGCGCCACCCGCTACCCTCGATCCGGAAGCAGCCCTGGCCGAGACCGAAGCGTTCTGGCAAAACTGGTCCTCGCGTTGCCGGCACACAGGGCCATGGCATGAGGCTGTGCTTCGCTC
>DAIMKE010000889.1:0-3537 GCA_036721875.1 Bradyrhizobium sp.
CTACAAGGGCCGCTTCCTGCCGCAGCAGCGGCTGGCGCCGTCGGGCTGGCTGCGGGTCGATGCGACCGGCGAGATGCTGGCCGAGCCGCAGGATTAGCGAGGGCGAATGGTGAGTGGCGAATAGCGAATGGATACCGCCTTCCCTACTCGCTATTCGCCACTCACCATTCGCATCCTCATCCGAAAAACGCCTCGAACAGCAATTTCACGTTCAGCGCGACGATGATCGCGGCGACGATCCAGGCCACGACAGCCACGCCGCGAGGGATGACGAACTCGCCCATCTTGCGGCGGTCGGAGACGAACCGCACCAGCGGAATCACCGCGAACGGCAACTGCATCGACAGGATCACCTGGCTGAGCACCAGCAACTGGCTGGTGCCGCGCTCGCCATAGATGGCGGTCACGATCACCACCGGAACGATGGCGATGCCGCGCGTGACCAGCCGCCGCGCCCAGTTCGGCAGCCGCAGGTGCAGAAAGCCTTCCATCACGATCTGGCCGGCGAGCGTCGCCGTCACCGTCGAATTGAGGCCGGAGGCCAAGAGCGCCACCGCAAACAGCGTCGAGGCGATGCCGAGGCCGAGCAACGGCGAAAGCAATTCGTAGGCCTGGCTGATCTCGGCAACTTCGGTGCGGCCGCTTGAATAGAAGGTGGCGGCGGCGACGATCAGGATCGCGGCGTTGATGAACAGCGCCAGCATCAGCGCGATGGTCGAGTCCGTTGTTGCCCATTTGATCGCCTCGCGGCGGCCTTCGCTGGTGCGCTCATAGGCGCGGGTCTGCACGATCGCGGAGTGCAGATAGAGATTGTGCGGCATCACGGTCGCCCCGATGATGCCGATGGCGATGTAGAGCATCTCCGGATTGGTGACGATCTCGGGCGACGGCACGAACCCCTTCAGGATGGCCGCCACCGGCGGCGCCGCGGCCACGATCTGAATCCCGAAGCAGATCGCGATCACGATCAGCAGCGAGACGACGAAGGCTTCCAGGAAGCGGAAACCCTTGTTCATCAGGAGCAGCAGCAGGAAGGCATCGAGCGCGGTGATCAGCGCGCCCCAGATCAGCGGAATGCCGAACAGCAGGTTGAGCGCGATCGCCGTGCCGATGACCTCGGCGAGATCGCAGGCGATGATGGCGGCCTCGCAGGCGACCCAGAGCAGGAAGTTCACCGGCCGCGAAAAGCTGGCGCGGCAGGCCTGTGCGAGGTCGCGATCGGTGACGATGCCAAGCCGGGCGGCAAGCGCCTGCAGCAGGATCGCCATCAGGTTCGATAGCAGGATGACCGCGAGCAGCGTGTAACCAAACTTCGAACCGCCCGCGATGTCGGTCGCCCAGTTGCCCGGGTCCATGTAGCCGACCGAAACCAGGTAACCCGGGCCAAGAAACGCGAACAGCCTCCGAACCCAATGGCCGCCAAAGGGCACCAAGATGGTGGAGTGGACCTCCGGCAGGCTCCGTTGGGCATCGACAGCGGCATCAGCGCGCCAGCCCGAGGCATTCGGAACAGTCCCTTTCGGGGTCGACAAGCCTTCGGCGGGAGTTTTCGCGTCCATTTCAATAAGATGGTTGATACCCAATTTATTGCAACTAACTTGCAACTGCATCCCGCGATCACGAAAATGATACCAGAGAACGCTGTAAAGTACTGGGGAAGTACTTTATGGTGATTCCATGATCAAGCTGCCAACCGAAACACCCGCAGCGACGTTGCGATACGCCCTCGCCCCGGACGAGGCCGGCATTGCGGCGTTCGAGGCGACCTTTGCCGCCTACGACCGGATGATGCAGATCCTCGCCGAGGTCGCGCCTGTCGGTGCCAACCTCGTCGCCCTTCATGGCCAAGCCTACGACAGGATCCGTACTGAAACCGGCCTGCCGGCCCGCCTTGTCACGCTCGGGTTGCGCGACCGCGCTAGCTACGTGGCGGGCGCCACGGTGCGCAAAATTCCACTCGACGACAAGTTGTTCGCGATCAAGGGCCCAACTTCACTGACAATTAGCACTGTCAAGGGACGCGTCTTGGTGCCGTTCGAAGTCCCCGGTTATCTTACGGGCTGGGAAAGTCCCTTCCCGGCTCACCTGGTCTCGGACGGCCGCGCCTACGAAATCCACATCGCCGTCAAATCGAAAGCATCACAACCGGAGGAGAACAGCATGGTTCACGAGGGCATCCTTGCGCGCATGGGCAGGCTACTTGCAGCCATCGCCAGCGACACCATCGACAGCGCCGAGAGCAGCAACAAGGTGGCGATGGTCAAGCAGGCGATCCGCGAGATCGACGCCGGCGCCGACGAAGCGCGCCAGGCGCTCGGCAAATCGCGCGCCGAGGAATTCCGCCTCAAGCGGCGCCGGGAAGAGCTCGACGCGGAAGTTGCAGGACTGACCGACAAGATTCGACTGGCGGTTGCAGAAAGCCGCGAGGATCTCGCGCGCGCCGGCGTCGCACGGCAAATTGATCTGGAGTCTCAAGGCACCGCGCTCGAGCGCGCGATGGACTTCATCGAACTGGAAATCGACGAGCAGACCAAGGCCTTGCAGGCGATGCTTGGCGCGCGACGTGAAGCCGAAACCCGCCTCGCCGATCTCGAAGCGAGCCTCGCAAAGCATGCGCCACAGGAAACCGGACGCGCGGCTGGCGCGACCAAGACTGTAAGCCCCGACCGGGCGATGGCGGCGATCGCACGGGTCACCGGCGTTCCGACCTCCGGCACGCCCGGCGACAAGGAGCTCGACGAACTCGATCGGCTGCACCCGCCTTGAAAGGATCAAATCGCAGCAATGAGTGCCCTGACCGACATCCTGCTGGCGCCGGACGTGCGGCCCTTTGCCGTGGCCGCAGGGATCATGGTGGTGCTCGGCGGCATCGAACTGCTGGCGATGCTGATCGGCTTCTCGCTCGGCGAACTCTTCGGCAAGGAAGTCGCCGTCGATGTCGACAGCGGCGACGGATTGGGCGGCCTGTTCCTGTGGATCAATGCAGGACGACTGCCGCTCCTGATCCTGATCGTGCTGGCGCTCGGCGTGTTTTCGATCACGGGATTCTTCCTGCAGGGCCTCGCGCATGGTGCCGGAATTTCGATTCCCGTCCTGATCGCCGCGATTGCGGCGGCAGGCTTCAGTCTTCCCGTGATCCGGGTAACCAGCCGCGGCATCGCGCGCATCATCCCGCGTGACGAGACTTATGCCGTAGACAACGCCGACTTCATCGGCCGCGTCGCCGAAGTTTCGGTCGGGCCGCTCGACCAGGGGCCGCCCGGCCGCGTCCGTCTCAAGGATGTCGTCGGCAACTGGCACTCTCTCGTCGCACGCGCCGGTCCCGAATCCACGCCGCTCCCGGTCGGCGCCAGCGTGTTGCTGGTCGACCGTGACGCCAGGAGCTTCATCGCCATTTCCGCACCCGACGACCTCATTGCGCAACAACGTTCAGACAGGGCCTAAACAACATGTGGGAACTTGCAGTACCCGTCGCTATTGCCGTCATAGTCGTTCTTTTTATCGGTCTATTGCTCGCCAAACTCTATCGCCGCTCGA
>DAIMKE010000890.1:0-3534 GCA_036721875.1 Bradyrhizobium sp.
ACGATCGGGGCGCGGTCCCGCCTACATCGTTGTCGCGCTGCCGGATGGACGGCGGCGGGGGATTCGGATCGCGTCGACAGATCTCGCTGAGCCGCCAAACTGCGCCAGCATTGCCGATCTGCCGCGTATCAGCGCGCGCACGCTCATCCCATTGATGCAACATTTGAGCGCGAATCTGAGGCTTACGTCTCGCCGCCGGAGCACGCCATCGTTCTATGTGTGAATGAGAAATCCCAAATCCAGGCGCTGGACCGCAGTCAGCCGATGCTGCCAATGCGTCCCGGCCAACCGGCCCGAAGAAGCCATGACTACACAAGGCACGGCACCACATCGCTGTTCGCCGCCCTCGACATTGCGAGCGGACGGGTCATCGGCAAGTGCTACGGACGCCATCGCGCTGCCGAGTTCCGCAAGTTCCTCGACGAGATCGAGGCTGCCGTGCCGCGTGAACTCGACGTCCATCTCGTCATGGACAATTACGCCACGCACAAGACCCCCTTGATCCGAAAATGGCTGGTCAAACGGCCGCGTTGGCACGTGCACCTGACCCCGACCAGTTCGTCATGGCTCAACCAGGTCGAGCGCTTCTTCGCGCTCCTGACCGATAAGAAGATCAGGCGCGGCATCTATCGCAGCGTCGCCGCTCTCAGGGCTGACATCACTTCGTTCATCGACCGACACAACGCCGATCCAAAACCGTTCCGATGGACCAAGTCCGCCGTGACATCCTTGCTTCCATCGAACGCTTCTGCCGATACAATGCCCCGGCAAAACACCACCCGATGCCGCGAACTTCTGGTTCAGGCCCAGGCCGTGTGAAAAGGCTCTGTTTGCTGTGATTCGCGCGATAGGATTCCCGGCGATTTTGCGGGGCATCTGATGAAGCGCTTTGTTGAAGGATTGGATCGCGGGCAGAGCACACTGTTTCCGGCATCGCTCGACGACTATGTGACTGAGGACAACCCGGTGCGAGCGGTCGACGTGTTCGTCGACGGTCTCGATCTCGACAAGCTCGGGTTTGTCGGTGTCCAGCCGCTCGACACCGGCCGACCTAGCTATCACCCCGGTACGATGCTCAAGCTCTACATCTACGGCTATCTTAATCGGGTTCCGTCGAGCCGACGCCTGGAGCGGGAATGCCAACGCAGTATCGAGATGATCTGGCTGACTGGGCAGTTGGCGCCGGACTTCAAGACCATCGCAGATTTCCGCAAAGACAATGGCAAGGCCATTCGTGAGGTCTGCCGCGAGTTCGTCGCGCTGTGCCGCAAGCTTGATCTGCTTGTTGCAGCGAGCGTCGCCATCGATGGATCGAAGTTCAAGGCCGTCAATGCGAGGGACAAGAACTTCACTGAGGCAAAGATGAAGCGCCGTCTGGAGCGAATCGACGAGAGCATCGCCCGTTATCTCTCGCAGCTCGAGACCGCCGATCGGCACGGCGATGCAGTGCCAGAGGCGAAAGTTGCGAGGTTGAAAGGCAAGATCGAGAAGCTCAAGGAGGAGATCGTTCGGCTAAACGCGATCAATGCGGAGATGATGAAGAGTGAGGACAAGCAGATCTCGCTGACCGATCCTGACGCGCGCTCGATGGCGACAAGTGGAAAGGACACCGGGATCGTTGGCTATAACGTGCAGATTGCAGTTGATACGCAGCATCATCTCATCGTGGCTCACGAGGTGACCAACGTGGGCACCGATCGCCACCAACTCGCCAATATGGCCGGGCAGGCTCGCGACGAGATGGCTGTCGAGACGCTCGAAGTCGTGGCAGACCGCGGCTATTACGATGGAGAGGAGATCAGGGCCTGCGAGGAAGCCGACATCACGGTGACGTTGCCGAAGCCGATGACTTCGGGCGCTAAAGCTGCTGGCCGCTTCGGCAAACAGAACTTCGTCTATGTCGCCGCCGACGATGTTTATCGCTGTCCCGCCGGCGAGCGGCTAACTTATCACTATACGAACGTAGAGGACGGAAAGACACTGCGCCGCTATTGGACAAGCACCTGCAAAACCTGCGCGCTAAAAGCGCAGTGCACGACAGGCCCCGAGCGCCGCATCACACGCTGGGAGCACGAGACCGTTCTGGAGAAAGTTCAGGATCGGCTCGACCACAACCCCAATGCCATGGGTGTCCGCCGTCAGACAGCGGAGCATCCGTTCGGCACGATGAAGTGTTGGATGGGAGCAACACACTTTCTCACGAAAAAGCTGCCAAAGGTGGCCACCGAGATGGCGCTCACCGTGCTCGCCTACAACATGAAGCGCGTGATGATGATCGTCGGCGTAGGCGGATTGCTGGAGGCGATGCAGGCGTGAGGCCAGCCTCTGCGCGACCAAATCAGCGCCTACATGAAGCTCCCGATTGCCACTGAGACGACACGAGGTCCATTCCACCGAATTAGAAGCTCGGCGGCCATGAAATGCGCCGGAGCGCCCCAAGTTGCGGGATTTTCACACGGCCTGGGACACTAGCGTACGCCAGATCTCGAATGGGTAAATTCCCGAGAGGCACTAGCGCGCTTTGCGGATGTTCGTGACCATCAGAGCATTCTTCAGCCGGGCGGCCTCAAATTCCACTAAATCTCCCGGTCGCAACCCTTTCAGCATGCGACGGTTCGTGACGTGGAAGGGCATTTCCATTGCCGGCATCCTAATGCTGCGATCAGGGCTTTCCATCGCCTCGGTCAGGATGGTGACCGAAGCCGCACCGGGGCCCATATCGACAGCCTGGACCTGCCCCCTTGCATGCACGTGTCCCGACGGAGAAACAAGCTGTCTATGTTCCCGATCGAGCTTGTCCAGCCACTCGCTTCGCGTCGATGTAAGTGGCTCGGCAGCTGCAGGGATCGAGAAACTCACGAGGCCAATTGCTATTGCGGCGGAAATGGCTGCTGCTTGGCGCACGATATGTCCTCCTGGGTTTGCGCGCTCTGCGCCGACCAACGTGCTATGCGCTAGGGGCGTTCGATAGCGCAACTAGATCACGGCGTGCTCCGAAAGGGTTGATTTGGATCAAGCAACTGCAAGAGAACGGGCGCCAAATGAGGCTACTACACTAATCCGTTCGATGCATTGCAGATCAACCCAACTGTCTGATTTTCGATTCGACGTACGGTTTATAGCTCACGCCTCAAATCCTCAGTGCGCGACAGCGAAGATCGTTGGGGCGACGACAAAACGTGGCGGCTCCGTCATCCCTTAACAACGGCCTGAGGATGTGGTCTGTGAATGCCTTCGAGCCGCGCCCGTTTCAGGAGCAGGGCATTGATCGCCACCAATGCCGAGCTGCCCGACATAGCGAGCGCAGCGACCTCGGGGCTGATGACCAAGGGATAGAGGACGCCGGCCGCCATGGGAAACGCCACCACGTTGTAGGCCACCGCCCAGAGCAGGTTCTGGTGCATCTTACGCAGGGTGGCGCGGGAGAGCTCGATGGCGCCAACAATGTCATAGGGGTCGCTCTTCATGAGCACCACGTCGGCGCTCTCCATCGCGACATCGGTGCCGGCGCCAATCGCGAAGCCGACGTCCGCT
>DAIMKE010000891.1:0-3531 GCA_036721875.1 Bradyrhizobium sp.
CCTGGGACGTCGCCAACGCGGCGCTGTTCCTGGCGTCCGACGAATCGAAATACGTCACCGGCATCGAACTGGTGGTCGACGGCGGGATCACGGTGAAGGCGAGTTGATGTTCCGAGGCGCGCGATTTGCTCGCGCCCCGGAATGACGGAGCCACGTTCAGCTATTGCGCCATCGCCAATATGCCGCCCGCGAAGGAGTGCCAGAGCGGGGAGACACTGACCGGCCAGTTCAGGATCTTGACGGCGATCAGCGCGATGCCGCCATAGACATAGACCGGATGCGGCCGGCCGCGTGTGCGCCAGTCGAACACCATGGCGACCACGAGCAGCAAATAGGCGACGAAGGCCGGCGGGATCGTGACCGGCACCGGCGGCGGGCCGAGCGGTCCGGGGGGCGCCAGGAAGGTGAGAAACCAGCGCGCGACCGCGGCGTCGAGCACCGAGATGCCGGCCAGCAGCATCAACCGCTTGTGAATTTCCGGACGGCGAACATTCGCAATCGCGAGCGCAAAGACGACCGCGAAGAACAGAATTCCGCTGAGCGGGACGATCGCAAACGCGATCCCGTCATAGGTCAGTCCGGCGTCGGCGGAGCGCTTCATCGCGTGCACCGCCACCAGGAAGCCGAAGATCGTCATCGCCGTTGCGAGCGAGACGCCGATCATCCCGAGCGCCCGGTGCCGTGCGACTTTGCCTGATGCGGCGAGCCAGGTCTGGAACGCGAAATAAAGTGACCAGGCGAAGAACAATAGTCCGTGAAAATGAACGACCGGCGAGGCCGAGAATGATCGGGTGGCGAGCGGCATCCAGTAGGTCGGCGCAAAGCCGATAAAGGCGACGGCCGTGCAGGCCAGCGCCATGTAGAAATAGAAGTAGCCGGTTGAAGATTGCGCGAAAGCGCGCGGCGGATGGTAGTCGGTTAATGTGGTCATGGTTGTTGTGTCTGGAAGACCTGCGAAAGGTTCATGAATAGTTTTCCGGCTGCCATATTCGTTCGCGTGCAGCAGGTTGCGTTTTCCCGCGGGTCACGTTTTGGCCTGAATCTATCCTCCGCATAAGTGAGGAAAGTCACAGGCTGCCGTTGTCGGAAAAGCAGCGCGCTTGCTAGGATCGTCGGCAATCAGTGCTTTCCCCGGATCGATCGATGCAAGGTCTTACTTTCACCCGCAAGCTGCTCGCGGCCTTCCTGCTATGGATCGGGTTCGCGCACGATGCGTCGGCGACCCAGGTTGAGCCCGCCAAGGATTTGCGGATCGATCCGGCGCTCTGCCTTGCCGCGGCGCTCGCACGGAACGACGACAAGACGCTGGACGTTTGCGGCGCGCTGATCAACAACGCAAAGACCGAGAAGCCCGACCGCATCAAGGCGCTGATCGCGCGCGCAGCCGTCTATGAGCGCAAGGGCATGATCGACCGCGCGCTCACCGACTACGACAGCGTACTTCGCCTCGATCCGACGCTTGCCGATATCCATAACGCGCGCGGCGAACTCTGGCGCAAGAAGGGCGAATTGCCGAAGGCGGTGGCCGATTTCGCTGCGGCCATCAAGCTGAACCCAGATCACATTGGCGCCAGGGCCAACCATCGCTCACTGGCGCTGGAACTGGAGCGGCTGGGGGCGCTCAAGGCGGTCGCGGGCAAGCCAAGTTTCAATTGCGCCGGCGCCCGGCGCAAAGTTGAAAAGGCGATCTGCGCCGATCCCGCGCTCGCCGATCTCGACCGGGAAGTCCACGGCTCATATGTCAGGGCAACCCGTGAATCGAAGAGCCCGCGACAGGCGAGAACGCTGCGACGCGAGCAGGAGGAGTTCATCGCCCGACGCAATGCCGCATACGGCCGGCCGGACTACGATCTGCAAAAGGCCATGCGTCAGCGGCTGAAGCAGATCAACGGGGCCGACGGTTACTAGCGCGGCCATCTGTTCCGGCTTGATCTGGCGCAACTTCCCGTGACAATGCCTGGCATAAAGCCTTGCCCAGCCGTCATGCCCGGGGTCTCCCGGCAGCAACGGCGCAGCGCGCGACCGGGAGAGACGCCATGAACATCCACGGGAAAAGCAGGTACCATGAGGTCCACGCCCGCTCGCTGGCCGACCCCGAGGGTTTTTGGGCCGAGGCGGCGCGCGAGATCGACTGGATCGAGCCGGCCAAGAAGATCTTCGATCCCTCGATGGGCGCGTACGGCCGCTGGTTTGCCGGCGCCGTGGTCAACACCTGCTACAACGCGCTGGATCGCCACGTCGCCGGCGGACGCGCCGACCAGGTCGCGCTGATCCACGATTCGCCGCTCACCAACTCGATCTCGAAATTCACCTATGCCGAGATGCTGAAGGAGGTGCAGACGCTCGCCGCCGTGATGCAGGACTTCGGTGTCGCGAAAGGCGACCGCGTCATCCTCTATATGCCGCTGGTGCCGGAAGCGGTATTCGCGATGCTGGCCTGCGCACGCATCGGCGCGGTGCATTCGGTGGTGTTCGGCGGCTTCGCCGCGAAAGAACTCGCGACCCGGATCGAGGACGCAAAACCGAAACTGATCTTGTCGGCAAGCTGCGGCATCGAACCCGGCCGCATCGTGCAGTACAAGCCGCTGCTCGACGAGGCGATCAGGCTTTCGAGCGTCAAGCCGCAGGCCTGCGTCATCCTGCAGCGGCCGCAGCAGGTTTGCGAACTCACGGCCGGGCGTGATCACGACTGGGGAACGCTCCGCCGCGCCGCGCTCGATGCCGGCAAGGCCGCGCCGTGCACGCCGGTGCTGGCGACCGACCCGCTCTACATTCTCTACACCTCAGGCACCACGGGCATTCCCAAGGGCGTCGTGCGCGACAATGGCGGGCATCTGGTCGCGCTGAAATGGTCGATGTTCAATCTCTACGGCGTCAAGCCCGGCGAGGTGTGGTGGTGCGGCTCCGATATCGGCTGGGTCGTCGGCCACAGCTACATCGTCTACGGGCCGCTGATCCATGGCGCGACCTCGATCATGTATGAGGGCAAGCCGGTCGGCACGCCGGATGCCGGCGCGTTCTGGCGCGTGATCTCCGAGCACAAGGCGGTCGCGCTCTTCACCGCGCCGACCGCCTTCCGCGCCATCCGCAAGGAGGATCCGGACGGCGCGTTCATCCGCAAATACGATCTGTCGAAATTCCGCACGCTGTTTCTCGCCGGCGAACGCGCCGATCCGCCGACGGTGGAATGGGCGGAAGTGCAGTTGAAGGTGCCCGTGATCGATCACTGGTGGCAGACCGAAACCGGCTGGTGCATCGCCGGCAATCCGGTGGGGCTGGGCATGCTGCCGGTCAAGCACGGTTCGCCGACCGTGCCGATGCCGGGCTATCAGGTCGATGTCGTCGACGAGGCCGCCAGGCCGGTCGCGGCGGGCACCATGGGCTCGATCGTGATCAAGCTGCCGATGCCGCCGGCGTGCCTGCCGACGCTGTGGGAGCAGGACGCTCGTTTCAAGGAAGCCTATCTCACCGAGTTCCCCGGCTACTACAAGACCTCCGACGCCGGCTACAAGGATGAGGACGGCTATGTCT
>DAIMKE010000892.1:0-3531 GCA_036721875.1 Bradyrhizobium sp.
ATGTTGTCGCTCGCGATTTCGTCCGCCGTGAGGACGAGTACCTCACCCGCAGCGAGGCCGAAGGCTTCGCGATGCCGGACGCCCAGGACGTCCTCAAAGAGAGCTATGCCGAAGTCACCGCCGATATCGACGCCGCTCTCGCTGAGATCGAGGCGGCCGAAGGTCGGGACGTGGTGGATCCGACGTCGCTCGATGAGGCTCGTCGTCAGGCGCTCGTTGCCTATGTGAACACGAGCCGCCTCGATGTGCTGGATCAGAATGCTTCTGTCGGCGTTGCCGACGGCGTCGCGGACACCCTCGTTGTGGCCGCGGGTGGCGATGCGAAGGGTGGCGAGCGCGAGTACTCGATGCGCTTCGGCCACGGCACCGCCGTTCCGGTCGCTGTCGCTGTCGAGGGCAATGACGAGCTGTTCGGCGCGAACCGGGCAAAGTCGCTCGGCCTTCTTGAAGGCTACTACTCTGGCTTCAAGCGCGATCAGCTGTCGTTCGACGGCATGCGCGATCCGGAGAATGCGCAGACGGTGAAGCTGGTCGCCGACGATGGCGAGCAGCGGCAGACCTGGAAGTTCGCTTACGAGGGTGCGGCCCTCAAGGGGATCACCTGCGACGGCAAGGAAGTCTCCGAGAACGCGCTGGTCGTGGCTGCGGCGAACCAGGGCGCAACGCTCGAGCGCGTCGCGAACCGGCTCGGCACGAGCGCGGAGAAGCCTGAACGTGTCGTGCTGACGGTGCCTCCTTCTGAGCGTGACGAGTTCGAGCGCCTGAAGGCCGAGAAGGGGGCGGTCACCCGCTATGATGCCAAGGCGCAGAGCGGTCACGGCCGCCCGGGCGGCTGGTATCTACTGAATGGTGATCCGAAGGACTTCGAGAAGTGGACCGGGCCGGAAGCGCACGCAAAGTTCGTCGCTGAAGGCAACGCTCGCTATCGCAACCAGGTTGCGCTGACGGACGCGGCGAAGACGGTCGCCGCCGAGGCGGATGGCAAGCCCTTCGCTCATTTCGAGCGGGGCGTGATGATGCACACCAAGTCGGAGGATGCTCAGAGGTTCATCGAGGGCTACACCGACAATCTCGGCCGGCAGCGCCGCGGGCTGAAGGAAGCGTCGGCGGACGAACTTCGCTCGCTCGCCGAGACGACGTCGAAATCCTACATGGAGCTCGACCGCAAGGAGTCGATCCTTCGCCTCGAGGTGATGGTCAAGAACAGCCCGAGCTGGCGCACTCGCTATCAGGGGCTGCCGGGTTCGCACGAGGAGAAGATCGAAGCGCTGCTGCCCAGGACGGCGGCGGACGGCAAGATCGGCTTTCGTGGTCTCAACCACGACCAGAACCGCCAGCAGTGGCACGTGAACGGCAAGGAAGCGAGCCTTGAGGCCAACGAGAAGCGTACCATGCAGAGCCTCTATCGCGGCTTTGGATGGCTTCGTGAGCGCTATCAGGAGGTCGCCGGCCGGTCGCTCGACTTCACGCTGACTGGTGTGAAGCTTTCGACCGCGGAGGCGCGCAAGGAGGTCGCGTCCGAGACCAGCCTGTCGCCGACCAAGCCCAACGAGGCTGCGAAGAACCGGCTGGCAGCTCAGATGCTCGGCGGCCGAGACGACGGAGTGGGTCGTTAGGCTCGCTTGCCTAAAGAAAAGGCGGAAGGCCCGGGTTCGCCCGGGCCTTTTTTATTGGGACAAGCTTGCGAGCATTAAACGCGTGTGACTACACTAAGTGACGGACGAATGGGGTGTGCGATGCCTAAATTCGGAAGCCACATTATCTTTGCTGAAAAGGCGCGTAACGCGCGCCCCGATCTGTTCCCAGACGTGCACGACGCAGCTTATTTGCTTGGGGCAATTGGCCCTGACACCACGCTTTTTATGTTCGATCCGGCGACAAGCATGCCTGAATTGCGTCGGGGCATGTTGATGGCTTTGGAGGTTCTCGGAGCCGTCAATCGTGTCAAAGACGAGATCGGGCGCGTCACGGATGAATTGACGAAGCCGTTTGATGATCTCACGGACTGGCTGACCGGCGGCCTATCCAATGATTTGAGATACACGATCAATACCGGCATCGAAGCTATGTTTAGCGCGGTGAAACTGGGTCTGGCACTTGCGCCGAATACCGTCACCCTTGCCAATCCTCTTCTTAGCATTTTGCCGAAGATCCCTGCCGGGTTTCTTAGTGACGAGAGCCTTCGCGCGCCGCAATGGGTGATCAAGGCCTCGGAGCCCGTCGGATTTCCGTTCAGGATGTTTGGGCATCCCTTTACCTATGACCCGCCATGGAAGCCTCAACGAGAGCCGCCGGGCCTTTATGACAACTGGTGGTGGATGGATATGCTCCACTATCGCCGAACAGGGGCTTTTGCGACTTCGCTGCTGAGGAACGCGAGAGGGCCGGTTCAGGCGTCTTATGCCCGAGGCTATATGACCCATTATGCGGGGGACGTTAGCGGACACCCGTTCATTAACAGCCTCGTCGATGGCCCTTTCAGGAACCACGCCTATCGTCATTTGGTCCTGGAGACGATGGCAGATACATGGCTCTGGTCCCATGATGGCCGGGGCGATATCCTCGACGCCAAGCTGCACAAAAAGATCGATCTAAACACTGCCGACAGCGAGCAGGTGGCCAACCTCGTTATCCAGACGATGAAAGAGGTTTACACCGATCCGATGCTCCCGAAACTCCTGCGCAACCGGTACCCGGAGCGCGATGAGTTTCTGGAGGCGTATCGATTCATGCAGAATTATCTGAGGATGTCGACTTCAGGGGGCGTGAAGATGCCGCCTGTGCCGCCGGAAAATCCAAAAGAGATTCTGGAAGAGATCCGGAAATTGCTGGAGAATAACGTCCCCGGGCCGCTCCCCGGCTGGAATGGCGATATCGTGGATTTTCTAAAGGCTCTCTTCAGTTGGTTCGGCAAAGGTTTGACGCTTCTGGCGATGATTGCAACTTTGCCATACGCGGTCCTACTTCGCTTTGTGACAGTGGCACCTCGGTGGGTGATTTATATCATCAATCTCGGCTTGTATTACATCGTCAGCGCTATTCGGACGATGCTGTGTCTCACTGGGTGGGGCTATTGCAGCGAGGACGATTTCCGGAATTTCGGTTTCTTGAAGCGGATGATCGTCTCGGGTGATTTTGAGGGACAGTACCCGATGGCTACGTCCCTCATAACTAAACCGCCTTTTTACTGGCTTGCGTCGCCCCGGATAATTGGCAGCCGGCACGAGCCGGATGCAACGGTGCCGCTGATGCCGACGGGGCGAGGCAAATGGCCGTCATGGATGATAGATCCATTGAACAAGGTAGACATCGCGGCGATTCATGCATTTGCGAACGCAACGGGCCCTGACGATGCTGCTCACCTCGTGTCTCGATATGGTGGGCAATCAGTCTTTGGGAACGCGGTAGATTTCAGCATTGCGCTCCTCGACGGTGCGGTTCCCGCGTTTGACTTCGATCTCGACGGTGACCGAGGTTACGGATTCAAGGGGTGGGAGGAAGTTCCGCCTGGCGACTACTACGTTTAGGAGG
>DAIMKE010000893.1:0-3525 GCA_036721875.1 Bradyrhizobium sp.
GGCCATCTGGGCGTTGAGCTGCTGGAGCGGTTCGAGCACCTTCATCATGATGGCGTTGTTGACCGAAACGTCCCCGCGCAGGTCTTTTGCGTTTTTGGCGCTCTCGGCGAGGGACTTGATGTCCTCGGGGGCTTTTTCGAGATAGGTCTTGCCCTGGATGGCAACCGCCATCCCATCGACGGCCGACTGCCGCGCGACAATGCCGCGGATCTTGTTGGTGTTCTCGACACTCTGCTGCGTCATGCCTCCGGTGAGGTAGAGGCCGGACTTGAGTGCCTCACTCGCCATGCCGACCGTGCCACCGGATTTGAACGCCGTTGCGACGTTCTGGTACTGCTGTGCGAAGCCGGTCGCCGTGGTGACGGCCTGGGAGAGGGTGTCGAGGCCGGGAATGGACGGGGCGATGCCCGAGAGGCCGACACTGGCCGAGCAGCCCTGAAGGCCGCCCATGATGCTCTGGACGCCGCTCAGGCCCTTGCCGAGCCCGCCGCTGGAAATTCCCTTCACAGCGCTGATGCATTTGGTGATGCTGCTGACGTCGAGGCCGAGCATTCCGAGGATGCCGGTGATGTTGCCCGACCCGACCATCCCGATCACCTTGTTGATCTGGTTGACGGTATTGAAGATCGTGTTGAGCTGGCCGAGTTGCTGATTGACCGTCCCGATGATCTCCTTGAGCTTCGCGAGGCTCGAAAGGTCGATCGTCGGCGTCTGCGCATAGACCGGCTGCTGGATGGGGTTCCAGTTGTGAGCGACCGGTGCGCCCAGAAGGCTCACGGCTACAGCGCATGAAACCACGAACCGAGAAATTACGCGCATTTATTCTCTCCGAAATTCGAGGCGCTTGGAAATTAAAATAAAATGGCGACGGGCGTTGTCGCCGTCGCCATTTTCTCTAGTGCTAAATTCGGCTTAAATCAACAAATTGCCGATATATGCCGCTCGGTCAACGCGGTGCGTCGAGATAGTGATAGAGGAAATTGTCGCCGTGCTTGTCCTTCATCGCCTGAAGCAGGCGGATGTCGGTGTTCCCGGACTGGAAGGCGTTGAAGTAGCGTCCCAGCGAGGACATGTTGAAGTCGAGCACGACGGATTCCCCGGTGGCGTATTTCTTCAGGAGCACGGCGTAGGGATTTCCCGAGAACTCGCGGTCGGCGATGAACGCGAATTCCGCCGGGTTGAGATCCCACTCGCTGTAGTCGTCGGGGCTGGCCATGGGATTGCGCAGGAAAATGCCGGTCTGGCACTGGCCGCGGATCAGTTCGGACATGCCGGCCTGCTTGATGGCTTCGGGCCGCTGGAAGGCCAGGATGTAGGCCTGCCGCGCCTTCCGGCCCTCCTGCAGGCCCACCTTGACGAAATTCATCGCGAATTCCCGGTTGGCCAGCATGGGCTCGGTCTCGTCGATGAAGATCAGCGCGGGGTCGCCTGTTTCCTTCGAGAGCATGCGCAGGCGGTGCGTCAGATAGTCGAGCACTGGGGTCGCGATCGAGGCGTCCTCGCGCAGGATCGTGGTCATGTCGAGCGCGATCATGCGGTTGTTGCGCAGGTCGAGCGTGTCTTCGGCGGCGTTGAAATAAGCCCCATACTGACCCTCTTCGGTCCAGCGTCGTAAGTTGGCGCGGACGCCGCCCTCGGCCGAGAAGGAGGATTGCTGGATGTCGCGCAGGCGGCGTTTGTCGCGCGGCATGTTCATGTCGTAGACGACCTTGACCGCGCGCGCGATCTCTTCCTCGGCTTTGGCCGTGTTCAGGCCCGAAAGCGTCTTGAGGAAGCGGAACAGGAAGGCGCGGTTCTCAGGCGAGTCGTCGAGATGCAGCGGGTTCATGGTCGCCGCCGTGTTGCCGTCGAAGGTGACGTATTTGCCGCCGACGCATTCGGTGAAGACCTTGAGGCCGTAATGGCGGTCGAAGAAGAAGGTCCGCAGGTTCGGGATTCGCATCGCCTGTGCTGCGAGGAAGGAGACGAAGGTGGTCTTGCCCTTGCCGGTCGGGCCGATCATCACGGCATGGCCCGGGGCCTGCCGTTCCTCGGTGGCGTGGAGCTGGAAGGCGTAGGCGCCGCCCAGGTTCGTCTTGAAGTAGGTCAGCGGTTCGTTGAGCCAATCCGACTTCTTCATGCCGTCGTTCTGGCGCTGGAAATAGAGATTGCTGGCAACGTTGGGCGAGAGCAGGCGGTACATCCGCGGCCAGAACTTGTCGAACTGGAACATCGAGAACCAGACGGCCTGGGCGGTGTTGCGCTCGCGCACGGGGGTTCCGCCGGTGCGGGCCAGGATGGCGTTCACCTGGCTCTCGATCGCGCTGCACTCCTTGGGGGTCGCGCCGTAGACCACGACGTGCATGGAGTAGTTCAGCAGTGCGGCCTTGTTGCCCGACTGGCCCTCGAGCATTTTCGTGACCTCGAGGTATTCCTCGCCGGCCGTGATCGAGAGGTTCATGAAGGGCGAGGACTTGGCCTCGCGGCCCAGCGTCAGCAATTCCCGGGCGGTGTTGCGCGGGTGGATCGAGTGATAGACGACGATCTCGGCATCGAGCGCGAGAATGTCGCGCATCACCGATTCTGAGGTCTTCTCGCCGCAGTCGCGGATGTTGACGATGATGGCGTGCTTGGTCTCTGACGCGCCCTTGAAGGTGATGATCCCCTTCTTCTCTTCGCGGAAGGAGACCTGGTCGGCGGTCAGGAGGTGGCTGACGCTGTCGCGCCAGCCGGCGCTGTGGGGCTTGGGCTTGGTCACCGGCGAGATGATGGCCGCAAGCGCTGCCAGCGGCCCCTCGTGGTTTTGAGCCCCAGGCGCACCATCCTGAGCCTCGCGCATCAGGCTGGGCTTGTAGTCCGACAGCGCGTCGATGATGAAGCGGGTGGCGTCGTCCATCAGTTCGACCGCTTCCTCGTCGGAAGAGGCCTTGATGAAGACGAGCATGTAGTGGCGCAGGCGGTAGCTGGCCTGAAAATTGTCATTCCACTTGTCGGAGATCTCGCGCAGGAGCTTGTTGGTGTGGCGCGCTTCTTGCCGGATGGGCGAGCGTTCCTTCACCTGGAAGACATTGATCTGGTCGACCTGGGGTTTTTTCTGGATTTCGTCCAGCAAATGTTTTCTCGCGCCCCACAGGTCGTCATGATCTTCATCGCGACAGAGAGTGAGTTCGGCACCGCGAATGTTGATCACGGCCGCGTAGCGCTTGTCCTTCATCGCGATGACAGCGCCATCGACCATGCGATCGAACAGCAGAAAATCCCCGAGCCGGTCCTGGGTCGGGGGCGGTAAGAGCCGATCCATTGCGGCCGGGATCAGGAAGCTGGCAGCGCCGGCGGCTGCGCCGCAGCTAAGGAGGAGGGCGGTCGTGCGGAGAAGCACGTTGCCGTTTGAAAGGAGCTGAAGGGTTTCGTTTTCCATTGCCAAATCGATCAGGGCTGAAATGTATGGGTCTTCGAGCGACGCCCAAAGTTATTGGGGCGCCGGCGCGATTTGTGCCCGGTCTGAATGAGGGTGGTGACGTGCGGCTCGCGCGCGCCGTAGAGCAT
>DAIMKE010000894.1:0-3523 GCA_036721875.1 Bradyrhizobium sp.
ATCCGGCGGAGATTTCGACGGCTCAGAGCCGCGCGTTCCTTGCCGAGACCGGGCGCGCGGCGACACGGCGCGCCCGGTGGATACTTTCGCTGCAACTCTCCAAGTAGGGCAAGCGCAACGTGTCGCTGAAACGGGCGGCGAGCGGCTTCATTCGGCAGTTTGAAAGGTAATCTCTCCAGTGCCCGACAAGACCGTCATCGGACTTCGCGGCTAATCACGCTGCAGCAGCAGTTGGACAAGATCGCCCGGCTACTGGGGGCCTTGGAGGGACCCAATGTAAATGCAGTCCATGAGATGAGCAGTCTCGTCGCTGCCACAAGAGCCTACGATCAGGTCGCCAACACGATCTTGCGCGAAGACGACAAGAACGAACTCAGAAAACTGGCCGGTGAGGATCTGTAGGCCCATAAGCTCTCTGCCGCTTCCGACAAAATGCGGGTCGACGGAAGGTGACCCTCATGTTAGGTAGCCGCGTCATCTTCACCAAGAGCGTGATCATTGTCCGGTTGTCAGGTCATAACGGGAACCCAGCGCGTCTCTGCGTTTCGCGGATCATGTCCGTTCTCCTGACCGTGGCGTACCTCCTGTCCGTAATTCTGCACGGACTCGTTGATGTGGACGTCGTCAATCGCTACGGATCATCCTCGGCGATCGTATTGATGGACGGGAAAGACTCTCAATCGCCCGAATGGGGCTTGGTGGCCGATCACCACTGTCACGGTTGCTTCTCGGTGTCGGTCCCCGCACCAGCGCAGCAGGCTGAACTCGCCTTGGATTTGAAGATCGCGGAGTTGCCAAAATCGGCGGCTCCCTTGTACGGCAATGTTAGCGGTCTTGATCCGCCCCCGCCGAAATCTCTGACCTGAAGACGAACCACGCGGGACGCATCGCGCGCCCTGTCTCGGCTTTCCGTCGAATTCCCTCGCGCGCTCGTCACGCAGCGCGATGATGGCATCCGTGTCTTTAGACTGTCGACGGCGTCGATCGCAAAGCTTTCGCGATCTCAGCCGAGTTGCTGGGGGAGCGAGCGCGCAGTCGATCTTGATCGACAACGGACTTTTCAGGAGCCGCTCTGGAGGCCAGTCCGTTTTGCCGGGGCCGTCGCGGCACATCGATTGAAATTGAAGGATCGCGCTATGGAAACCAAGCAAGCTGAAGGCCCGCAGTCCTCGACGACGGACAACCTCTTGCAGCGATTATCTTGGGAAGTGAAGCAAATACACGGTTGTCTAAGCGAAGTGCAGAAGTTCTGGGCGACCCGCGTGGGCGTCACGGTGTCTCAATGGAACATTCTCATGGCCATATCGCATCTTGCGGGCGACGAGGGTGTGCGGGTCCACGTGGTGTCGGAGAAGCTCGCCGTAGACGCCTCATTCGTCACCGCCCAGTCGCAGTTGCTTGAGTCCAAGGGACTGATCTACCGCAAGCCGAGCGCAATCGACCGCCGAGTCGTCCTCCTCGCGCTCTCGAGCAAGGCTCAATGGCAGATAGAAGAGCTGTCTGGCTCCATGAACGCTGTGAATGCGTATGTTGCCAATAACGCAAGCGGCAAGGCGCACCGGCTTCTCACAGAACTCGGGGAGCTGAAGAGCGTCCTCAAGCGCGCGGAGCTCCTGACGGCTTCGGACGCGCTCCGCCATTGGCCTCGCGGCCGCGACACCGCATGAAATTTCTATCGAAATTGGTCGTGGCGTTGCTTAAGCCTCTCTACTACCGCTTCGCCGCTGCCATGCTGCGCGACACGACATGGCAAGAGCCGTTGTTCGAACTGGTTTCGCCGAAGAGCGGAGAACGCCTGTTGGCCTTCGGGCCTGGAAGCGCATCGTCCGCGACGTCCCTCGCGGAACGGTTCACCGAGCTCGACATTGTCGTTGCCGAGCCGAGCGCGAGAGCGGTCCGGAACGCGAAACGGGCCGTCGCCAGCGGTGGGATCCGCAACATCACCTTCGTCGATGCCGTCTCCATGATCAATCTCCCGTTCCACGCAAGCTGTTTCGACTGCGCGATTTGCATCATGTCCTTTCACTTGCGGCCACCCGAAGAAAAGGTCGCGCTTGCCAAGGAGGCTCTGCGGATCTTGCGGCGCGGGGGCGTGCTTTACGTTGCGGACTATGATCGGCCGGCCAACCGCGAGGAACGGATCGTTCTCAACCTTGCAGCGCAAGTGTCCAGCAGGAGTGCCGTTCAGTCACATGTTGACGGGACTTGGACCCAATGTTTGAAAAAAGCCGGCTTTGCGGGCGCGAGATCGCAGTCGTCGCAGTCAGTTAAAATCGGGCGGGTTGCGATCATGTTGTTTCGGAAGCCATGACCAATGTCCCGAGCGCGGTCGTGCAGAAGGGGCGGTTGCCCCGGACCTGTGTCAGCGACTCCGATTCTCCGGAAGTGTGTCGAGGGGGTGGGGATGACCGCGCTTCAATGCGATTACCCACCTTGCCGCGAATGCTTCGCAACTGAATGCTTGGGATTGTTACAACATTGCGGGTCGACGTGAGCCGCGTGCCCATGCTACCTACCAACTCGCGAACGTAGAGCGTGGTCACTGGTGATCGATCGGATCAGATTTGGAATGAGGCGTATCCCTGCATTGCGCGGGGTTGTGTCCGTATTTCTGATCCTGACCTATCTGCTGTCGGGTGTCCTGCATCGCTGTCTCGACCTTGACGTGAGCAATCCGACCGGTTCCCCGGTGTTTTGGATGGTCGACACCAAAGTCGATAGCGGCCCTGAGAGCGGTGCCATCGTCGACCATCACTGCCATGGCTGTTTCGCGGTTTCTGTCGCAGCGCCCCCGCAGCAGGTCATGTCCGTGATGGAACCCAAGCTGGCGGACCTCATCCGGTCGACGGACCCGTTAACGGATACTGTCCGCCGTCTCGATCCACCACCGCCGAAGTCCCTAACCTGAAAAATGATCGCCGGGCGCATCGCGCTCTGATTCCGTCTTTCGTCAGGTTTTCATCATGTTTTCAAAGTGCATCACGCGTTTCGCGTGCGCGACGGCGTTGCTGGTCTGTCCTGGGCTGACGGCGGCGTCGCATTCGCAGACCCTCAATCTCGGGGCGGCGCTGCAGCGCGCGCTCGCGAGCAGCCCCCGCCTGACCGCCGCCGAGCGCGACATCGGGATCGCGACCGGCCAGCGCATTCAGGCGGGGGCGCTCCTCAATCCGGAACTGTCCTACGAGCAGGACAACTCCTTCGGTTCGGGCATCTATCGCGGGACGAAGTCGGCCGAGACGACGCTGCAGATCAGCCAGCTTTTCGAGCTGTTCGGCAAGCGCGAGGCCCGCATCGCGGCCGGCCAAGCCGGCGTCAACGGGGCGACGATCGAGCGGCAGACGGTGCGTCTGCAGATTCTGTCGGAAACGGCCATTGCGTTTCTGAACGTGCTCGGGCTGCAGCGGCGGATCCAGATCCTCGACGAGCAGGTCGCCGCTCTTGAGCGGCTGACGCCGTTGCTTCAGCGCCGGGTCGATGCCGGTGCGTCGTCGCCTGCCGAGACCGGCCGCGCCGAGGTCGCGGC
>DAIMKE010000895.1:0-3517 GCA_036721875.1 Bradyrhizobium sp.
GCAGAACGAGATACCGGTCCCCAAGCCGGTCCGGCTTCTGGGCGTCTCGCTATCCGCTCTGCAGCATGCAGACGATGCGGAACCACAGCTGGCGCTGCCGATGTAATCGCGTCACGTCACTTCCTTTTCAAGTCGATCGATAAGCTCGATCCTTCCCGATGGGATCAATGACAAGCGATCATGGCGATTGCCCCTCCACATGGGTGGCAGCGACAGATTGGAACGCTTCGTGGATGTCGCGAGACCGTCTTGGAAAAAAGGCCCTCATTTCTCCGTCATCCAGCGGGAGTTTTTTCAAATTGAAGGTGCCGTGTATTTCGTGCATTTCATAGAAGCGGACAGGTCGTCTCCTGTCATCCTGGGCGGTGATGATGGCGTATTTCACGGCTTCTTTGCAGCGCATTCCGAAGATTACCTCTTCGAGCTCCAGCGGGGAGTCTCGCAGCCCGCGCTGCCCGATCAAACGCCATTCCTGCTCGTATCGCCAACTTGCCGCTTTTCGCAACAGAACAGCCTCGTCTACCTGACGACGAGCGTCCTTGTCGCCATCGAGCATCGCTAGGACCTTGCTGGCGTCGACCAGCCGCTTGCCACCATATTTCACTCTATGGAGATCGTCGTGCACGTCGGACGGTACCGAGTAACCGATGCAAACACCGTGATGCTGGTCGCCATAATGGCTCCACATCAACGGGCAATTGGCGCGTTCGGCCAGCGACATAATTCCCTTTTCATATTGCAGCAGTAGTTCCTTCTCCAGATAGCGACCAAGCAGGAACTGATGGGGATCATCCATTTCATAGCTTGGGTCGTTAGCATTGTAGCTGATTTCCGAAATAACCTGATCGGCCTGCAGTCGGCTGAGCCGACCAATATGATCTCGGGTTTTCGGACCCTTGTATCTAATGGTCCTTGCCGCAGCCTTCATCTCCGCGCTGACGCGCTGCTCGACAAGTTGGCGCACTGCGCGCTTGAGGTCAGCGGCTGGCGAATCGTTGTTTAGTGAGGGCCGCGTATCGAGCGGATCATTGAACGTGCTCGGATCGGCATAGTAGATATTATCCGCAATGATCATATCCAATGTGAGATTGTTGAACGCGCGGTATTTGAAGAGCCGTCGCGGAATGCTTTGCTTTTTGGTCATTGCTCCCCCTAGAGCGGCTATTTGGGTCCAGAGTCCTGGATCACTCGGAGATATCCCTCCACGTTGTCATCCGTCAGCACCACCTTCTCGGCCCAGTCGACTTTCACCAGCGGCTTTCCGGTTGCTGGATGAATGTCGTCGGGGTCGAAGTCGGCTGCGAACAGATCGCGGCGAAGTGCGTAAAGCTTGCGCGCATCTTCGCTGTTATGCTTGAGGCAATTGACCAGTAGTCTCAATTCTTCTAGGCCGACCTTGTCGATCACGATCGACGCCTCTGTCAGTGCGGCAACGAGATGGCTATGGTTCGGCTTCTTTCTCACCGCCGGGATCCATCGCTGCGCGCCACGTTCCCATAAGTGGTAGATGACGATCACGAACGCCTTTCGAACCAAGAGGAGCGCCTCTTCGGCCTCGTGGCGGCGTTCGCCGAACTCTTCGCCAAAGCAACGGAAGACAGAAGTTAAAAAGCGAAGCCACCTCATTCAGCTGAAATTCGGAGGTGGAAGTAAGCTATCGGCGGTAACGGTAGCGGTGCTGCACACGCGTACTATAACATTCATACAACAAAAGGTTGACACGGCTCAACACTGCGATAACCTCCACCCTATTGCTGTTCTTTATTTGCCAGCGGAGGGCTCCGCCATGATGTGCGCCCGGATATCGCCTGTTTTTTTATTCTTGCTGTCGGTGACATGGGCGAGCGCGGAGGAAGCGCAAACCGATTTCGTCGCTACCAGCGTCAAAGTCGATCCGGTGATGCAGCCGAAGCAGCCAGGCGACGTTTTCAAGGAATGCGCCAATAACCCGGCATGCAGCGCGGTCCTCAAGGGTGCGGCGTCGTATCTCGGTGTCTCGCCTACTTTGGTCACCGGGGTGCTCGCCATCATTCCGCAAGCCAAGCGAGAGGGCGAAGAAGGGCATTTCACTATCCAGTTGCCGCAGGGATACGTCTACTGCCGGGCGTCGATCCGTACCGTGTCTGTGGTTCCGGCGACAGGGGACAGGGCGTCGCTCATGTCCGCGACGACTAACGATCATGGGGTCGGCATCTACACATGGACCCCGAAACAGGGCGTGGGGCAAGGGAGAAGCTGGGTCGAGGCTGACTACACAGTCTACGGCGTAAAAACCGACCTTGCCGACAAATACCGCACCGAAGGCAAATGCAAACCGCCGGGCAAAAATATCATCAACTGCCGTGGGGCGACCGGCGTCAACCACGGCCTGCCCTCTTGCGGTTCGGTGGATGACTGACGATATTATTTGCGGCGATACATCGATCGCAGAAGGCGGCCCATTTGAAATAGCGTCCACGCGCATTGGACCGCCACAAGCGCAATAATTCCGATCGGTTCGATTGTGGGAAAGAAGCTCACGCCGTCGGGTTCGGCGATGCGAAAGCGCTCGCGCAAGGCCCCTCCGGCCTGAATGGCCGATGTCATGGAATGAAAAGTCAGGTCCTTGAAGACTCCCTGGCGATCGGCGACCGGCATGGACCAAAGCTCGTCGATGAAGTGCACCGCGATACACGCGGGCGCGACTATGAACAGGGCGTACGCAAATAGTTTGATCGCTTTCGCGAGGGTGTCGCGCGGATCCGGCGGATCGACGAACGCGCCGGGGAGCTTGTTGAACCAGGGTTGAGCCGCATGGAGACGCCAGTGCCGATCCACGATCATAAGCAAGAAATATGAAACGAGCGGTATTGCGACCACACCGATCAGGATCGCGGACGGTGTTTTCGAGTGCGGCACGATCTGTTTGATGATTGATGCGCCGGTCCGCTCAAGCCAGAACAGATTAAAAGAAAACGAAAACAGGGCCGCGCCGACCACGCCGTAAATCTTCACTAGCGTCGGACTATCCACTTTTTGTCCCTCATCAGGATAGCGCGATTCTTGCATCGGCAATGGGATTTGGTCAATCGGCTAGAATCGCAAATAGCTGTTCAGTCGCCCTGCCTGATGCTTCCTCGGTGAGATTTAGCTTCGGTCGCTTCACCACCGCGGCAGATGTTGCCGCGGCGTTGGAGGCACTTTCCGAGGCGATCTCCGGCGATGAGGCTGCGTGGACACCAACTCGGCGTTGCCGGGATTCGCGGACCGGCCCGATGCGGGACAGCACACTAGGCCTCTGAGATCGTTGGGGAATGCTCAGAGGAAGCTTGGGCCATTTTCGGACCGGGCGAATTGCCTGCGGCAACCCGTCCTGTTTATCAATTGGCCTACGCCCGCGCCGCTGTGCGCTTGATCCCTTCTGCAATCTGCCAGCCGACCCTTGCTCTCCGCACTATCGCGCTTTTTGCCTTGGCGCGCGCGCCGAAAATCAATCCTCAAGGAATCCCCGCCGATCGGAGTGACCACGGCCTTGTAC
>DAIMKE010000896.1:0-3514 GCA_036721875.1 Bradyrhizobium sp.
TTCGACGAGAGACCACATCTGCCGCCCGGCAGTGGCGAAAAGTGGGCCGCGCTGCGCCGATGGTTGGGCTCCGCCGCCGCCTCAATAGGGCGGCTTTTTTCGCGCGCGCTGCGACCTTGCCGCCTCCATCCACCAAGTCAAATCATCCGCAAAGCGCGGGAATGCGTGCAGCAGCGCCTTGCCGCCGTCGCCGGAGGGCTTGGCGTCTTCGGACAGCGTCTGCGAGATCGGCCCGGCCGCGATCGTGCTCGAGATAACGACCATACCCATCTCGGAAAGCGTGCCGTGCCAGGCAAGCGCAGCGCGCACGCCGGAGAACCGCCCGGCCGAATAGCTGGCAATCGCCGCCGGCCGCCAGAACCATTCCTCGAGGAAATGATCGGTGAGATTTTTCAGCCCGGGCTGCATGCCCCAATTGTATTCGCCGGTAACGAACACGAAGCCGTCGGCCTCGCGGATCTGCCCAGCCAGTTTTTCCAGCGCCGCGGGCGCCTCGCCCTTCGGGTGTTCCTTATACATCCGGTCCAGCATCGGCAGGCCGATTGCCTTGGCATCGATCAACTCGACATCGTCGCCGCGGGCGCGAAAGCCCTCGACGATAAACTGCGCGAGCCGGATGCCCATGCGATCGGAGCGATAGGAGCCGTATAGGACGAGAATGCGGTTGCCCATGGCAGCAGGCTAGCACAGTGCGGACTGATGGGCGGAGCCCAGGGAATTGCGGCGACCAAAAATTCCGGTCTCACCAATCGGCTATGTGGCCGTTGTAGTAGCCATAGGAGTCGTACGGGCTGACCGGTGCGGTTGCAATGGCACCTGCGGCTACGCCGTCCACGACCACCGGTCCGGCAATATAGCCAGGGCCATACGCCCGAGGCGAATAATAGCCAAGGCTGTGGCGTTCCCACTGGTTCGGCAGGCGAACGCCGTATCCGCCGCGCAGATAAGCGGAATTCGGATAAGTGAACCCGATCATCCCGGGCTCCTGCGTAGCTTCCTGCGCCATTGATGGGGTTGCGAGCGCCGCCGATAGAATCGCCGCCGCGCCAAGTAGCATCAGTTTCGTCATCGTCGTTCTCCGTTTGTCATGACAGGCGAACGGGCCACGTTGAATGCCGTTCCGGAGCAGCGTTCACACCGCTGTGAGTTCAGGAATGTCTGCGCCCTGACCAAGAGAAAAGGCCGGCGGGCACTACGCCGCCGGCCTTCTCTTGCAACTGCCGGCTCGCGCAAGTCCGGTTCCGCTGCGATTCCATGCCTCAACTTGCCCCAAAGTAATCGAAATCCCTGGGCGCGAATGTGAGCCGCATCACTGATGATCAGAACCGATTGGGCTAGCTTGCTACTACAGATTGCTGCTCGCAGGAGCCGACCATGACCCAGGTCTATTTCCACTGCTCAAGCTCCCGCGGAGTCCGGATCGATCGATCCGGTGAAGCGGTGAACGACCTCAACGAGGCGCGCGACCGCGCGGCCTGCCTCGTCCGCTCGCTGATCATGGAACAGGGCGCTGAAGACTGGCGCGACTGGGTCGTGCACGTCAGCGACGATTTCGATGACGAGTTGTTCGTTCTTCCCTTCGCCTTCGTGCTCGGCAAGGCACATTGAGGAGAGGAACCGAAAGAGCTACTGCTCGCGCGCATCAGCGCGAGCACGGTAACGACCAGTTTCGAGCAGCAATCACGCAAACACCGCCACTTGCACCATCGCGCCCTGCAACCAAGCTCCTATCATCGTCTCGAGAGAAAAGGCCGGCGGGCATTACGCCGCCGGCCTTCTCTTGCAACTGCCGGCTCCGCGCATGTCCGGTTCCGCTGCGGTGACTTGCCTAAAATTTGACCACCGCGCGGTTAACGAATTCCTAACAAGTCGAGCGTGAGATTGAGCACGGAAGGGCGTGAGTCGTCCGGCTAGTTTGGTGTCACCTGACGAACACATGTGCCCGTAATTGCACCGTCAGGAATCTAACGGGATATCTAGCGGATTCCGTCGCTGCTATTTTGCAAGCTGCGGATTCGCAAGGCTCGCGAGGACACCGAAAATGGCACAGGTCTATTTCCACTGCTCGAACTCAAAGGAAGTCCGGATCGATCAATCCGGCGCCGTGGTGAGCGACCTTGCCGAGGCGCGCGACCACGCGGCCTGCGTGGTGCAATTGATGATCCGCGAAAGCAGCGCGGAAGACTGGCGCGACTGGGTCGTGCATGTCAGCGACGCCTATGATGACGAGATCTTCGAGGTGCCGTTCTCCGCCATTCTCGGCAAGGCGCATTGAGGTCGTCATGATTACCGCGACAGCCTCCTTCATGCCATTGCTCCGCCGCTTCGATTGGTTCGTGTCGCGGTGGCAACGTCTGGTCCAGCGTGCCTGCGACACTTATCGGCCGGAGCGACATTACATGCGCGGACCGGGTCCGAAGTGGTACGCCAAAAAGCGCGCGGAAAGCGCTGCCCTCTAGGGCAGCCGGCACGGCCCGACGGTCGCGTCCTGTTTATCGCCGTGTAGTTCCTTGCAACGACCAGCTCTGCCTGGTTCAGGGTTCCGAACCCGGAACAAATGGTGGCCAACGGCCCCAACCTCTCCATGACATGGCCTTGCTTTGGTCAAACCTCGCTGGCCGTGTGCCGGCGTGGGCAGAGGATCTTAGCCGCAGCACCTACGCATCGACAGATGCGGATGACATTGGAGCAAGGGACCCCACCAATGCAATCCACGCAACCAGCCAAGTCCGCGCAACCGCAGCAAGAGGCCGATCCGCACGACGTGTTCGCGATCGAGTCGATCCTTGCCGGCCGCGCCGATCACCGCCCGCGAGCCAGCCTGCTGCACCGATGGTGAACGTCGCGCCCGAGATACCGGTGAACGTCGTACCCGAGATTTCGGTCGCCGCAGCCGCCCCGCAGATCGAGCCTGTGTTCCGCGTCACGGATGTCGGGAATATCCAGGCTGAGAGCGTTAGACCCGATGAGATCAAGGTCGGTGACATCATGGCGCCGGGCGAACGCCCGACATCCAAGTCGAGCAAGCGGGTCGTCATGGCCTTGTTCGGCCTCTGTGCCGCCATCGCCGCCGCCGCCTGGCAGCACTATGGCGACCAGGCCAAGGCGATGGCCGTGAGCTGGGCACCGGAATCCGTGCGCGAGGCCCTTTTGCCCTCGGAAACGCCGCCAGCCGCCGAAGCGGCTGCTGCCCCTGCCGTTCAAGCCGCGGCAGCGGATCAGGCCGCACCGGCTGAGCAACCCGTCGCGCAACCGGCGGCGCCGACGACTCAGGAACAGGCCGCGGCTGCAACGACGGCTGCGACAGCGCCTCCCACAGAATCGGCACAGTTGCAGGCGATGGCGCAGGATCTCGCCGCGATGACGAAGCAGGTCGAGGAACTGAAAGCCAACATCGCGCAGCTCAGGACGAGCCACGCCCAGATGGCGCGTGAAGTTGCGAAAGCGGCAGACGCAAAGACGTCGGAAGCCCGGCCTGCCGAGCAGGCTCCGCGTCCCCGGGTAGCTGCGGCAC
>DAIMKE010000897.1:0-3512 GCA_036721875.1 Bradyrhizobium sp.
GACTACAAGCGCCTGTTCTCCGGTGCGCGCTGGAAGAAACTTGCGGCCAGGGGCGCGAAGCCGCAGCGGCTGCTGTGGGCCTCCACCGGCACCAAGAACAAGGACTACAGCGACGTGCTGTATGTCGAGGAACTGATCGGCCCCGACACCGTCAACACCGTGCCGCCGGCGACACTTGACGCGTTCCGCGACCATGGCAAACCGCGCGACAGCATCGAGGAGAATATCGAGGATGCCCGCCGCGTGCTGGAAGAGCTGGAAAAATCAGGCATCTCGCTCGACGCCATCACGGACGAACTGGTGGTGGACGGCGTCAAGCTGTTCGCCGATGCTGCCGACAAGCTCTACGGCGCGGTCGCGCACAAGCGTGCAACCTCGCTAGCCGGCGGTATCGACCGCCAGCAGTTCGCACTCGGCAACAGCATCAAGAAGGCCGTCGAGAAAAGCACCGAGGACTGGCGCGCTGCCGCGACCATTCGCCGGCTGTGGCAAAAGGACAAATCGGTCTGGACCGATGACGACGAGAACAAGTGGCTGGGTTGGCTGAACAGCCCGGCCGCCGCCGATGTCGCCGATTACGAGGATTTTGCGCAGCGCGTGAAGGGGCAGAATTTCAGCGATGCGGTCGTGCTCGGCATGGGCGGATCGAGCCTCGGACCGGAGGTGCTGGCGGAGACCTTCCCGAAGAAGTCCGGCTTTCCGAAATTGCACGTGCTCGATTCCACCGATCCCGCGCAGGTACGCGCGATGGAGGAGACGGTCGATCTCGCGCATACGCTGTTTATCGTTTCCAGCAAATCGGGCGGCACCACCGAGCCGAACGTGATGAAGGATTACTTCTTCGATCGCGTGTCAAAAACCATCGGCAAGGACAAGGCCGGGCACCGATTCATCGCGGTCACCGATCCCGGTTCGTCGCTGCAGAAGGTCGCCACCAGGCAGGGCTTTGCGCGCATCTTCTACGGCGATCCGACGATCGGCGGCCGCTACTCCGTGCTGTCGCCGTTCGGCCTGGTGCCGGCGGCCGCGGCCGGTATCGACGTTCGCAGCCTGATCACGCATGCGCTTGCGATGGTGCGCTCCTGCGGCGCGGACGTACCACCGCACGAAAACCCGGGCGTTCAGCTTGGGCTCGCGATGGGTCTTGCCGGTCTCGAAGGCCGCGACAAGGTGACGATATCATCGTCGCCGAAGGTCGCTGACTTTGGTGCCTGGGCCGAGCAGTTGATCGCCGAATCCACCGGCAAGGACGGAAAGGGCCTGATTCCGATCGACGGCGAACCGCTGGCCGATCCGTCGCTTTACGGCAACGATCGCTTCTTCATCGACATCCGCACCGAGGGCGAGGATGACGCTTCGCATGACGACAGGCTCGCGGCGCTGGAGGCGGCCGGGCATCCTGTCGTGCGCATCGTCATGAAGTCGATCGATCACATCGGGCAGGAATTCTTCCGCTTCGAGATGGCGACTGCGGTAGCCGGCGCGGTGCTCGGCATCAATCCGTTCAACCAGCCGGACGTGGAAGCCGCCAAGATCAAGACCCGCGAGCTAACCGGCGCGTTCGAGAAGACCGGTTCGCTGCCCGCGGAGAAGCCGGTCTTGTCCACCGACGAGGCCGATCTCTATACCGACGAGCACAACGCCGAAGAGCTGCGCAAGGCCGGGGCCAACGGCACGCTCGGTTCCTGGATAAGAGCGCATCTTTCGCGCTCGAACGGCGGCGACTATGTCGCCCTGCTCGCCTATATCGCCCGCGATCCCGGCACGATCGGTTCGCTGCAGAAGATGCGGCTCGCGGTGCGCGACAAGCGTCGTGTCGCGACCTGCGCCGAATTCGGCCCGCGCTTCCTGCACTCCACCGGACAGGCCTACAAGGGCGGGCCGGACAGCGGCGTGTTCCTGCAGATCACGACCGACGACGCCGAGGATCTGCCGGTGCCCGGCCAGAAGGCGAGTTTTGGCATCATCCTGGCGGCGCAGGCGCGCGGCGATTTCGACGTGCTCACCGAACGTGGCAGGCGCGCGTTGCGTGTCCATCTCAAGGGCGGTCTCGGACCGGGCTTGTCAGCACTCGACGCCGCGATCGCGGAAGCACTCGCTTAGGGAAGTCAGGCAATGCAACTCGGCATGATCGGCCTCGGCCGGATGGGCGGCAACATCGTTCGCCGGCTGATGAAGAACGGCCATACCGCTGTGGTCTACGACAAGGATGCGAAGGCGGTCGCGGCGCTTGCCGCGGAAGGCGCAACCGGCGCGAACTCGTTGGAAGATTTCGTGGCCAAACTCGAAAAGCCGCGCACCGCCTGGGTGATGCTGCCCGCGGGGCGGATCACCGAAGCGACCATCGAAGCGCTGGCAAAGCTGATGCAGCCCGGCGACGTCATCATCGACGGCGGCAATACGTTCTGGCAGGACGACGTCCGCCGCGGTGCCGCCCTGAAAGCGCAGGGCCTGCACTATCTCGACGTCGGCACCAGCGGTGGCGTCTGGGGCATCGAACGTGGCTATTGCATGATGATCGGCGGCGACAAGGCCGTGGTCGACCGGCTCGACCCGATCTTCAAGACGCTCGCGCCTGGAATCGGCGACATCCCGCGCACGCCCGGACGCGAAGGCCGCGACCCTCGCATCGAGCAGGGCTACATCCACGCCGGCCCATCGGGTGCCGGACATTTCGTCAAGATGATCCACAACGGCATCGAATATGGCCTGATGCAGGCCTATGCCGAAGGGTTCGATATTCTCAAGAATGCCAATATCGATGCGCTGCCACCGGAGCACCGCTTCGACATGAACATCGCCGATATCGCCGAGGTGTGGCGGCGTGGCAGCGTAATCCCTTCCTGGCTGCTCGACCTCACGGCATCCGCGCTCGCGGAGAACCAAACGCTGGACAATTATTCGGGCTTCGTGGAGGATTCCGGCGAAGGCCGCTGGACCGTGAATGCCGCGATTGACGAGGCCGTGCCGGCGGAAGTACTGACGGCCGCGCTCTACGCCCGCTTCCGTTCGCGCAAGGACCACACCTTTGCGGAAAAAATCCTGTCCGCGATGCGGGCCGGTTTCGGCGGCCACAAGGAGCCGCAGAAGAACCCCGGTTCGAAGGCGTAAGCATCCATGGCGGTCGGTCAGGCAGCACGGAAAAAGCCCGATCCGTGTTCATTCGTCATTTTCGGCGTGACTGGCGATCTCGCGCATCGCCTGGTCGTCCCTGCGCTCTATAACCTCGCCGCCAGCGACCTGCTGCCGGACAAGTTTTGCCTGGTCGGCATTGCCCGCAAGGGCCTGACCAGCGACAGACTTCGCGACAGCCTGATGAAGGGCTTGCGCGAGTTCGCGACCCGGCCGGTGGATGATGCGATCGCGCAGCGCCTGCTGTCCTGCGTCACCTGCATCGAGGCCGACCCGAAAGATCCGGCCTCGTTCGACGCCATGAGCAAGCAGCTAACCGAACTGGAAGCCGCGCGGGAGACCTGCGGCAATCGCCTGTTCTATCTCGCAACGCCGCCGAA
>DAIMKE010000898.1:0-3512 GCA_036721875.1 Bradyrhizobium sp.
CGCGCGATGGTAAACGTCTTCATTTTAGGTCCTCGATTTGCCTGATTTCGCCGCGCAAAGCGGCGTGCGTCATCCGCGCGCGCGGGCGCACGGGTACGGTCCGGCGCTCTGGACGCCGGTCAAATCAGCGTTCGAGGGGGATGGTCCAGTGGTGGACGGTCGAGACCATCCGCGAGGACGTCGTCAAGGACGGAGTGCTTCGTCCGGATCGCATGCCGCAGCGGAAGCGCGTCTGCTGTGGACGGCCCAGCCTGGGTGGTCTTCAGAACGCACATCGCCAGCAGCGGGCAGTCCTGGCAATCCTTGCTCTTCTGGCGGTCCGGACAGCACGGCATGTCCGCCGTCATCACCATGCCGGCCGACTGCGGGAACGCGGCAGCAGCCGTCGCCAGGGGCGTCATCGCCAGCCCGACGGACACCAAGGCCGCAAAAGCGATCTTGAGCAGTCGCCGCAGATACATGGCTGAACTATCACACGGATGGCGGAACTTGGAAAGCCCGCCGGCTTCACATGTTCGCCAGCGCGCACGGCGGCCGGGCCTGTTCGAGGCCCGCCCGCTGCCTTCTGCTTGCAGGGTTAACGTAAGATTTCGAATAACCCGCTGCGGCATCGCCGCGGTCGAGAACATCGAGGCACCCGCGCGGCTGAAGGACACCAGAACTCTGGTGTAGCGCTCGCCGCGGAACCCGGCACCTCGCGCGAAGTGTCACCCAGATGCTAGCCGAGGTCTGCGTTCGCGCCATCGCCATGGCGCAAGTTCGGCGCGGCGACCATTGCGGTAGAGGTTGGACCGGGCAAGCTGCGCGCGCGGGATCTCAAGCGCGCCCTGAAATACTGGGCTCGCAACCGCCTGGTGGCGATGCTCGGTCGTAGGGCCAACCTCGCGGCCATCACGATGCTCGCGGCGCGCGGGGCGTATTCGACCATGATAGGATCTCGCGTTCGAGGCACCTGATGCGTGCGCCTCCGCCATGGAGCTCGCCCGCCGCGGCATCGCAGCGCGCGCAAAGCTGAAGGACCTGTTCCGGTTCTCGACGAAGGATGGTGCGAGAGCCTGCGGAAGGATCTCGCACCGCCTCCGCTGAAGTCGAGGGTTGGACGGAGGTTCACCGGGCCATCAAAGCCGCGAAACTTGGCGTGCGCCGCCCGCATCCGAGGATGACGCCCGGATTCCCGGGGTCCGGCCGGCCGGGTCTTGCGGTGCGACGGCTGGGAAGGCAGCGGCGCGGAGGAATCACACGTCCACTCGCCTCACCCAGTCCGACGCAAAACAGTTCGGAGACCTGCGATGACCAGCCCTCGGGCGGGCGGGAAACGGCGTGCCGTTTCCACACGATATCCGAACAGCCGAAAAGACGAAGCCGCAGGGTTGCAAGATCGCCGTCAAGCCAGTGCTCGATGCAAACGGCGCCCCTCAACAACTTTTACATTCGAGCTGATCATTCTACTCAGCCTGCCTCGTGGCACCCGTCGAGCACTATGCCGGTTGGGACAAGTACGTGGTCTGACGGGCCGTCCTTAGATCGGCCTTTCAGGGCGCACGCTGACGACACGGCTTGTTCCCTGCACGACCTACATTAGGCCCTCTTCAATGCACGGGCATCAGAAACATTGCGCCGGTCACGGCCCGACCAAGACGATTTCACGTGTGCGTGAATTTGGTAACCGGCGGTCGACACCGGACGAATTACCTTGAGAGCGCGGTCGGCGAGAAGCCATCGGCACATGAGCCGCGAACGAGAGTTGCCAATGAGAAATCCAAGCCCTGACGTCTTGGGACGCAACCTTCTTGCCCGCGGGCGCAGCACTTCCGTCTTGAGTGGTCGCGGCCGCTGGTCATTGTCGGGGGCCGTTACTTTGGTCGCGGCGGCTGCGCTCAACTGGAACTGGCTGGCTGCAGCCGGGATTGTTCCGATTGTTCTCGACGTATTTCCGTGTGCGGTGATGTGTGCCCTGCACCTTTGCGCACACAAGAACGGCGAGCATGAGCCGGAGCTGACGGAGCAAAGCCGTACAAACTGAAGTGCTGATCGTATTGAGTCAGGGTGAAATACGGCCCGTTGGGCCGACAACGTCAAAGGAGCTATCGATGAAGAAGACCAGGACCTTGTTACTGCTGTCGGTTGTCGGCGTGATGGCGCTGACGCCCATCGTGCGGGCGGAAGACACGTCGAAGCCCCCGTCCCCGAGCGATCACGGCATGATGGGAGGGGACATGCAGAACATGCAGGGCATGATGAACATGATGAACATGATGGGGCAGATGACCAAAATGATGGAGAATTGCAACCGCATGATGGAGACCCGACAAGACGACAAAGGATCAACCAAGAAGGATGGAGGCTAAATTCTTAGCGAGCAACGTTCCTGCGGGGGACGCAGGATGGTCTCGATCGGCGGTTACGAAGCCACGGCCAGAGCAAATTAACGGGTAGCTGTCTATTCTTCTGACGAAGCTAAGCCAGGTCGACGGAGCGCTTCCGTTCAACCCTCTTCTGACCCTGGCCGCTTGCCGGGGCGATTACCGCTGCAACATTCGGTATGCAAATTCGAACTGGGACGGAATGATACGGGGGACCGATGAGATACGGAGGAGACTTGGATGGACCGACGAACCTTGTGCCGAAGCATCGTTGCCGCTGTTGTTTGCGTTTCCTGCCCGCGCCATCGCAGTACCAACCCAAGCTATCCTGTTCAAGACCAAAGCTACCCTGTTCAAGAAGCCGAAATTTAAAATGCTGCGATGAATATGCCGCCTACCTGCGCTGCTATGGATTTGACGTCGATGTCAGGATCACGAACGAACTCGCACAAATCAGCAGCCAGGCAGGCATTCCAGAAAAATTCCAGGGTTGCCACACGATGTTCGTGGACGGCTATGTCGTTGAAGGCCTCGTTCCGGGGCATGTAGTTAGGAAACTGCTCTCGGAACGGCCGGCTATCGCTGCATCACTCTTCCCGGAATGCCGGCCGGTTCGCCTGGAATGCCCGGTGAAAAGCGGGACGAGTTCATCATCTACGCGGTGGCGATAGACGGCACGCCTCCTGGCATCTACACCGTCGAATAGGCCCGAAGTGAATTACGGGAATCGATGCGATAGGGCGCGATATCTCGGCATGGAAATCGCGCTCTCTTTCCCTCATCAATAGTTGGGCGAACGGCATCAGCGCTTGCGCGCCTTCACCACCGAAACACGCCCGAAGCCAATCGAGTGCGACGACCGGCGGCGTACGCTGGCGAATCCCGCCTTGGCAAGGAATTCAGTCCAGCTGCCGTCCATGTGAGCCGCAACTGCTGCGGGCCCCGAAACACGACTCGCTAGCTCGAGAATGCGGCCTTCGCCGGGGCTTTCGGCCGTGTCGAGTTCGGCCACGTGGAAGGTTCGTCCGCGCCTGATCACCCTTGCGATTTCTTTGACGAGGGCGAGCTTCTCGTTCGGCGGAAAATCGTGCAACCCCAGCCTGCACACGACCTTGTCGAACGAGCCTGCGTGAAACGGGTAGCGGCCCG
>DAIMKE010000899.1:0-3509 GCA_036721875.1 Bradyrhizobium sp.
CCGGCAGCTGCTCGCGAAGATGAACGAGGCCGACCCTTCCGAGGCCACCATCCAGCTCATGTACAAGAGCTACTATTCGGAGATGGGCGGCAGCGGCATGCCACCCGAGATTCCTTCGCGCGCGAGCGAACCGGTCGTCGACAACGGCAACGTCACCGCCTTCCGCCGGCCGGCGGCCCGGCCCAAGCCGGTTGCATCGTCGGCACCTCAAGCCAAACCTCAGCTCCCGGTGGCGCTGATCTTCATGTGTCTCGCCGTGGTTTACGTCAGCATCCGCTACTACTTCCGCTGACGCGCGCTCATCCCGACATCGTCGAGCCTCCTCCGCGCGAATTCGCCGCGTGGCGGAATATCTGTGGCCAGTGACAGGCTGTCGCGACGGCTAGGCGGCCCGAGCGCGAGCGGGCATAATGATTGCGTTAGTTCGACCCGCATTCAAAATCTCAAAAAGATCCCCGGAGGACAAATGAAGCGATCCATTGCAGCCTTGGCCATGACCTTGGCCGTGACCACGAGCCTGGTGCTTGCCACCAGCGCGTTTGCGCAAACGCTCGACAAGGTCGTCAAGGTAGGAAGTCTCGGCGACCAGTCCGGCCTCTATGCCGATATCGGCGGACCCGGTTCGACCATCGCCGCCCAGATGGCGGTCGAGGATTCCGGGCTTCTCGCCAAGGGCTGGAAGATCGAGGTGATCGCGGCGGATCACCAGAACAAGCCGGACGTCGGCTCCAACATCGGCAAGCAGTGGATCGATGTCGAGAAGGTCGACGTGTTCGTCGACCTCGCAAGCTCTGGTGTCGGCCTCGCCATCTCGAACCTTGCGAAGGACAAGAACGTCGTCAACCTGAACTCCGGCTCGGCGTCATCGGACCTCACCGGCGCGCAATGCTCGCCGAACACGATCCACTGGGTCTACGATACCTGGATGCTCGCCTACGGCACCGGCAAGGCGCTGGCGAAAGCCGGCGGCGATACCTGGTACTTCCTCACCGCCGACTACGCCTTCGGTCACGCGCTCGAGCGCGATACGGCTGCGGTCGTCGTCGCCAATGGCGGCAAGGTGCTGGGCGGCGTCAAGCATCCGCTCAACAACGCCGACTTCTCCTCGTTCCTGCTGCAGGCGCAGAGCTCGAAGGCGAAGATCATCGGGCTTGCCAACGCCGGCGGCGACACCACCAACTCGATCAAGCAGGCGGCCGAGTTCGGCATCGTCCAGGGCGGGCAGAAGCTCGCGGGCATGCTGATGTTCATCACCGACGTCCATTCGCTCGGGCTGAAGGTCGCGCAGGGACTGAACTTCACCGAGACCTTCTACTGGGACATGAACGACCAGACCCGCGCCTTCTCGAAGCGCTTCGTCGAGAAGCACAAGAAGGGCCCGCCGACCATGGTCCAGGCCGGCGTCTATTCCTCGCTGATCCATTACTTCAAGGCGCTGGAAGCGCTCGGTGGCAATCCGCATGACGGACGCGCCGTCGTCGCCAAGATGAAGGAAATGCCGACCGACGACCCGCTGTTCGGCAAGGGCTCGGTCCGCGCCGACGGCCGCAAGATCCACCCGGCCTATCTGTTCGAGGTGAAGAAGCCGGCCGACTCGAAGTATCCGTGGGACTACTACAACCTCGTCGCCACCATCCCGGCCGCGGAAGCCTTCATCCCGCTCGAGAAGAGCGTCTGCCCGATGCTGAAGAAGACCTGAGGTCACTGTCATCGGACGATCTACGCTCAGCCCTCTCCCGTTCCGGGAGAGGGCTTTTGCATGAGAGGGCTTGCCGGATACCATGCACCGGAGGTGCCCGGACACAAAACATCGAAAACAACCCCATGCACAGTAGAATGGGGTTGAATTTTCAGCACTTTTTCGCCGCTCTGTGACCATCCACGTGATGCTCAGCCGCCGCGGCACAACCCTGCTCTCGTTCAACGCCTTGAGGACCCCGCCGTCGAGGCCGCCCATTGCGGGCGCTCGCTGCTATCGGAGTACATCGTCAACTTGGTGTTCGTCCCTGAGAGCACGGTCAAGCGCTTGCGTCCCTCTGGACTCGGAGGCAGCCGTTAGACCAGGAGGCGCAAAGGACGAGCACTCCGACAATGCCAGGCGAGTAGGCTTCCATGTGGATCTCCGCGTTCACCATGACGTTGGCCGCGAGCATCACACATCGCGGGCGATGCGATCTGCGAACCGTTTCAGGTAGAGCGGCCAGCCCTGATCGCCCTCGACTCCGTCATGCACGCCTTCCCAACCCTGGCAAACTGATGATCTCGTCAAATTGAGATGCAGCCAAACTTTCACATATGGATCACAGGCAGGTCATGACCCGGACCTTCGCCACCCGCGCGCCGCAGCGGCGACGACCGCGAGCGTGGCCTTGGCGCCGTCCGCCTCGCCCTTCTCGAAATCGCCTTCGGTCTGAGCCATCGAGTTCGTGACGTGAGCGAAGCAGACGATCGAGTTGCCGCTAGTCGCGCCGAAAGCGTAGAGGGCCGCAGCCTCCATCTCCACGGCAAGCGTCCCCAGATCGCGCGCTCGCGCGATCGCCGCTTCGGTCTCGCGATAGGGAGCATCCGTCGTCCAGGTCGAACCACGATGCAGTTTCTCCGGCAGCGATCGGCCCGCCCGCTCGACGCGATCCAGAAGCGACATGTCGGGTGCTGCGGAAAAAGCCGAACCAGGCAGGTAGTGATAACTCGTCCCTTCGTCGCGGAGCGCGCGGTCGATCAGGACGAAGTACGGAGTCGGTCCGATCGGATTGATCTGGCCCGCCGAGGTGACGCTGACGAGCAGCCGGCAGCCCGACGCGAAGAGCTGCTCGGCGACCAAACGGCGAAGGGCGCTCCCACCGCGCATCCGACTATCCCGACCTCGCCGATGTCGTCGAGATCGAAGGCAAGAAGCTCGGTATGGTAGCAGGCCCATCCCTCATGGATGCGGCCGACGCCGGTCCGCTTGAGGTGACGGACGACGTCACCGTCCGGATCTAGCACGCAGATTTCGGGCACGGCGACGAGCGGCAACTGCCTCTGCCGGCGCGCCTCCCTCAGCAGGGATTCAGGCCGGAACACCGAGGGCGCCTCGTGATCCTTCACGCCAACGATCGGCCACGCGGGTTCCGCGCGATGAGGCTTATCATCCATGATGCACCTGACGAGTTGTCTCAAGCCGCGGATTCGATCGGCAGGCCTGCGGCCTTCCACTCCGGGTAACCGTCCTCAAGACGGCGAACGCGATAACCCCGCGCCCTCAGCGCCGCCACGGCTTCGAACGAAAGGACGCAGTAGGGACCGCGACAGTAGGCGATCACCTCACGGCCCTTCGGAAGTTCGCCGAGGCGTCGTTCCAGTTCGGCAAGCGGGACGTTGAGCGCGCCCGGCAGATGGCCCAGCGCGAATTCATCCTCGGGCCGCACGTCGAGCAACGTAACCAGGTCGTCCCGCAATCGCGCGACCAGATCGTCACGCGAGACGGGCTCAAGCGCATCACGGGCCTGGAAGTAATCGGTCACAACACG
>DAIMKE010000900.1:0-3503 GCA_036721875.1 Bradyrhizobium sp.
CGACCGCGGCGGCCTCCTGGCGGCGACGCATTCGCTGGAGGAGATGCGCGAGATCATCGGCGCCGACTCGCTGGCGTTCCTGTCGATCGACGGCATGTACCGCGCCATGGGCGAGCCGGGCCGCGATCCCGCCAATCCAAAGTTCTCCGACCACTGCTTCACCGGCGCCTATCCGACCCACCTCACCGACCAGACCCAGGTGGAGCCGCAGCCCCGGCAATTGTCGCTGCTGGCGGAAGCGAGCTGACGGCGAGACGTCACTCCGGGGCGATGCGCAGCATCGAACCCGGAATCCCGCAGTAGCAACTCACCCCATCAGCTCCAGCTTCCGGGTCTGGCCCTTCGGGCCATCCCGGAATGACGGTGCTTTTCATTGCAGCCGGGCTTGTCCCGGCCATCCACGTCTGTAAAACCCGCCGCAAAGACGTGGATGCCCGGCACAAGGCTGCACAAGGCCGAGCATGACGAAGGCCTATATCATGACCAAACCCCTCGCCTCCCGTATCGCGCTCGTCACCGGCGCCTCGCGCGGCATCGGCTATGCCACCGCGCGCGCCCTCGCCAAGGCCGGCGCGCATATCGTTGCCCTAGCGCGCACGCAAGGCGGCCTGGAAGAACTCGACGACGAGATCCGCAAAGACGGCGGCAGCGCCACGCTGGTGCCGCTCAACCTCACCGATTTCGAGGGCATCGCCCGGCTCGGGGCTGCGCTGCATGAACGCCATGGCAAGATCGACATCCTCGTCGGCAATGCCGGCATCGCCGGCCCCTCCTCGCCGCTCGGGCATATCGAGCTGAAGCCCTGGAACGACGTGATGGCGATCAATGTCACCGCCAACTTCCAGCTCATCCGCTGCATGGATCCGCTGCTCAGGGTGTCCGACGCCGGCCGCGCCGTGTTCGTGACCTCGGGCACGGCCAGCAAGGCGAGCGCCTACCAGGGTCCCTACGCCGCCTCGAAGGCCGCGCTGGACACCCTGGCGCGCTCCTGGGCCAACGAAACCGCGAGCACGAAGCTGCGCGTCAACCTGTTCAGCCCCGGCCCGATCCGCACGCGCATGCGCGCCAGCGTATTTCCCGGCGAAGATCCGATGACGCTGGATACGCCTGAACAGGCCGCCGAATTCATCGTGCCGATGTGCGCGCCTGACTGGACCGAGACCGGCAAGCTCTACGATTACAAGACCCGCACGCTGATGAGCTTTCATCCGCCGGCGTAAGTTCTCATTTCGGGACACCGAATGGTGTCGTGGCAGGCCGTTTCGGTCGGAGCGACCGTGACGCTGGCAATTCCGCTGGATTTGCGCGATGGCGGCACATGCCTGCCTCCAAAATCGGCACCGGGAAACGTATACGCGCTACGATAGGCGGATTGCCGGGGCCGGCGGGAACCACTAACAGGATAGCAGTTTGCATGGTCAGCCAGGGCCGCAAGTCCTGGCGATGAGATCGCGCGACAGTCAAATACCGGGCCCGGCTCCCTCAAGAAAGCCGCCCGGCTACCGTAGATGGAGGATATATATGAACACCCTAACCACGCGGCGGCTTGCCGCGATGATCAGCGTTGCCGGCATCTGCTTTGCGGCGCCAGCCTACGCCCAGGAAAAGACCGTCAAGATCGGCGTTCTCAACGACATGTCGAGCCTCTATGCCGACATCGGCGGCCCCAACTCCGTGGTCGCGATCAAGATGGCGGTCGAGGATTCCGGGCTCACGAAGAAGGGCTGGAAGATCGAGATCGTCAGCGGCGACCACCAGAACAAGCCCGACATCGGCGTCAACATCGCACGGCAGTGGATCGACAACGACAAGGTCGATGTGATCGCCGATACGCCTAACTCAGGCGTCGCGCTCGCGGTCAACAACCTCGTCAAGGAAAAGAACAAGGTCCTGCTCAACTCGGGCGCCGCGACCGCCGATCTCACCGGCAAGGCCTGCACGCCGAACACGATCTCCTTTACCTACGACACCTACATGCTCGCCAACGGCACCGGCAAGGCGCTGACCAAGGCCGGCGGCGACAGCTGGTTCTTCCTGACCGCCGACTACGCTTTCGGTCATGCGCTCGAGCGTGACACGTCGGCCGTGGTGACCGCAAATGGCGGCAAGGTGGCCGGCGGCGTCAAGGTTCCGATCAACACCGCCGATTTCTCGTCCTTCCTGTTGCAGGCGCAGGCCTCCAAGGCGAAGGTCATCGGGCTTGCCAACGCCGGCGGCGATACCACGAACTCGATCAAGCAGGCCGCGGAATTCGGCATCGTCGCGGGCGGCCAGAAACTCGCCGCGCTGCTGCTGTTCATCAACGACGTGCATTCGCTGGGACTGAAGACCGCCCAGGGCCTGACGTTTACCGAGTCGTTCTATTGGGACATGAACGACTCAACACGCGCCTGGTCGAAGCGGTTCGCGGCGCTCGCCAGCAAGAACGCCATGCCGTCGATGACCCAGGCCGGCGCCTACGCCATGGTGCTGCACTATCTCAAGACCATGGAAGCGCTCGGCGGCAATCCCAACGACGGCGCCAAGGTCGTCGCCAAGATGAAGGAACTGCCGACCGACGATCCGCTGTTCGGCAAGGGCCCGCTCCGCGCCGACGGCCGCCGCCTGATCCCGGCCTACCTGTTCGAGGTGAAGAAGCCCGAGGAGTCGAAGGGTCCGTGGGATTACTACAAGCAGATCGCCACGATCGCCCCCGAGGACGCCGCCAAGCCGCTCGAGGCCAGCGAGTGTCCGCTGCTGAAGAAGTAAGAATCGTAGGGTGGGTCAGTAAAATTAGCGAAGCGTAACCCACCTCTTTTCACGCAGACACAAAGGGTGGGTTACGCCTTCGGCTAACCCACCCTACTTTTTTAACGTCCGCCACGCGATCGCCAGCGAAAATCCAAGCAACGCCGCGGCCAGCAGAAACGGCGCGCCAGGCATCTTGAACGGCGCCTGGTCACCAATGAAATAGGCGAAGGTCAGCGTAAACAGAAACGGGCCCAGCATCTGCGCGACGCTGATGACGCTGTTGGTCGCGCCCTGCAACTGGCCCTGCTGATCGGGTGCCACGAGTTGCGTCGTCAACGCCTGTGCGGCCGCCCCCGCCACGCCCCACAGCGACATCACGGGAATGCCGAGCCAGAACAGCGGCCCGGTCGGCGCGGCGCCATAGATGAAAAAGCCGAGGCCGCCGCAGGCCAGCCCGAGCAGCAGTGCGCGGCGTTCGCCGAGCAGCTTGACGATCGGGCCGACGCCCGCGCCCTGCACCACCATGGCCGAGAGGCCGACCAGCGCCAGCGTCAGGCCGACCGTCGTCGTGTCCCAGCCATAGCGATAGGTGGCATAGAGCACGAAGGTGGACGGCAGCACCACATGCGCGACCTGCCCGAAGAAATTCGCCAGCGACAGCCCGGCGAGAATCCGGTTGGAACGCAGCAGATGCAGTGCGCCGAGCGGACTGGCGGCCTTCCATCGAAACGGTGCGCGTCGCTCCGGCGGCAGCGACTCCGGCAGGATCAGCC
>DAIMKE010000901.1:0-3502 GCA_036721875.1 Bradyrhizobium sp.
TGTTCTGCTCAGCCGTGATCGAGACCTCGTCGGGCGTGAAGCCCGCAAGAGCCAGCGAGATTTGATAATGGTCCTCGCCGACGCGTTCGATGTCGTAGGGGGGATAGTTGTCCCCGCCGGTCCATTGGCCGGAGTTCTCGAGAAGGTCGAACAGACGATCGAAACCAACGGTCGATCGCCACAGGGGAGCAAGATCAAGCGTGGTCATAGCCATATCCTCCATTGAGCAACATGGTTCTGGGCGCTTCGGACACCTGCCGGGCGCCCGCCAACCGGGCCCTCTCTCAGGCGCCCGGCGATGCCGCGCGATGGCTCGCGCTTTCGCTCATCAACTTAGAAGGGGACCGAGTCATTTCAAGTCCTGTCGGCATCTTGCGAAAACTGCGATGCCGCACCCATGTTTTTAGCAGGAGTGGCTGAGACGAAGGATTTTCTCCTATCATCCTGCTGCGCCTCGGCCGGTCCCTCCAAACGCACCTACCCAGGGAGAGTGACCATGGCAGCAGTCCTCGACGATGTCATCGAAACGGCGCTTCTCGGATCCTTTCCAGCGAGCGATCCGCCGTGCTTTGCCGCCCTCGGCGTCAGCATCGGCTCTCCAGGCAGGTCTGGCGTCGGGCGCGCGCGATCAGGCCGCCGCGGTGGCCCAGTGTCATCGGAACGAGTGGCTGCTTCTCAGGTTCATAGCGCTGCCGCGCACCGGCGTGGCCATGTGGCAAAGCCGGCCGGATCTCAGGCTTGAAAAATACACCCGGCTGGAGGCACGGAGGACAAAATGAAGATCGCGCAAATTGCCCCGCTATTCGAAAGCGTGCCGCCCCGGCTTTATGGCGGAACCGAGCGGGTGGTGCACTACCTGACGGAGGAACTGGTCAGGCAAGGGCACAAGGTCACTCTGTTTGCGAGCGGGGACTCCATCACATCCGCCGAACTCGTCCCCTGCGCGACCCAGGCCCTCCGGCTCGATCCGGATGTCAGAGATTCGATTCCGCACCAGATGCTGCTGCTGGACAAAGTACGGGAGCGCGCTGGGGAGTTCGACGTCCTCCACTTCCATGTCGACTATTTGCACTTTCCACTGTTTCGGACGCAGGCGGGAAGGACGGTAACGACCCTCCATGGGCGGCAGGATTTGTCCGACCACATGCCGTTCTATGCCCATTTCCCCGAGATGCCCTTGGTCTCGATCTCCAATGCCCAACGCGCGCCGCTGCCGCGGGCCAATTTCGTGGCAACCGTCTACCACGGGCTACCGCTCGATCTGCATAAGCCGACTTTCCAACCGGCCGGCGGCTATCTCGCCTTCCTCGGACGAATTTCACCGGAGAAGCGGCCTGACCGCGCGATCGAAATTGCGCGAGCAGCAGGACTGCCGTTGAAGATTGCCGCGAAGGTCGACAATGCCGATGAGGCCTACTTCCGCGATACCATTGCGCCGCTGCTCGACGGCCCGGGGGTAGAGTTCATCGGCGAAATCAATGAGAGCGAAAAGACGGCATTTCTTGGGAACGCTGCGGCACTGCTGTTTCCAATCGATTGGCCGGAGCCATTTGGCCTCGTCATGATCGAGGCCATGGCATGCGGCACGCCGGTCTTGGCGTTCCGCGGAGGATCGGTCGCCGAGATCATTGAGGTCGGCATCACCGGACGTATCGTCGAAAGCGTGGAGGAGGCCGTACAGGCTGTCCCCAATTTGCTTGCGCTGGACCGAAGGGCCATTCGCGCGCGTTTCGAGGAGCGCTTCTCCGCAAGGCGCATGGCCGGCGATTACTTGAGGCTTTATCAGAAGATGCTGCGAAAGCGCGCCGCATCCGAGCGTCACCTCGCGAGCTTGGCGGAGTATGCGATCGCCAGCGCGCATCCTCGACCGGATACTGCAATTCAAACTGAACCCAATTGATGGGGCCTGATCCGGGAGGTCACCATGACACCCAGTGATGTCTCGAACGCCGATGCACCGGGAGCGCCGTCGACACATGGTTCCGAGAGCAGCCCAGCCTGGGCGCGCTGCCTTGATGGCGATCGGGAGGCCTTCCACGACTTGGTTACCCCGCACCTGGACGAGCTGTTTGCGGCCGGTCAGCGAGACATCAGATACCACGTCGCTGTCGGTGACCTTCGAGAGGGCGATCTCTCCGGGGAGGAACTCGTTGGCGAGACCCTGCTGCGAGCCTGGCGCGATCGCCGAACCCGGCCGCAGCTCCTCAGCCTTCGCGCGTGGCTATTGGGACTGCAGTTTCGCGTGCTGATGCGCATCGTGCGGCAGGAGCAATTGCTGCGGCGCCTCATTTCCGTGTCGTTGGAGGCGCGTGCGCCCGAGCCTCCCATCTACGATGATGACGAGGGCTTCTATGAGTGGTTCCAACCGGACGAGGTGGTGCGCTGGGAGGATGTATTGGCCGCGGAGGCCCATTTGCAGCCTGCTGACGAGGTATTCGAGGAGAACGTTCCCGGCCTTTCGCCGGTCGCCCGCCAGGTACTGGTCATGCGGCATGTCCATCGTCTCAGCTTTACTGAGATCGCCGTCGGCTTGCGAATTTCGCGGGAAAGTCTGTCGCAGTTCTGGCGAGAGGGGCAAGCCCGCTTGGCTGAATTGATGAGGAGGACCGGAAATGAAGGCTCTAAGCCTCACCATTGACGCGCATCATGCACTCACTCCCGAGTTGCGGGACCGGATCGTCCAGAACGTTCGCACGCGGATGCAAGAGCACCCCTATCGCTTGCTCTCCCCCGAGCATTTCCGCGCTCTCGCTGCGCTCGACACGGCCGGCCCGCCCATCGTCAGCCTCTATCTACAGCTGACCCCAGAACGGCGCGTCGGGCGCGCTTGGCAGTCGGCCCTGTCAGCCCTTAGCCACCGGATCTCTCAGACGGCTGATCAGGCCGCTCGAGCCAGCGTTAAGGCCGACATCCAGGATATCCAGGCCGCGCTGGATCAGCAATTGCCCGGACTTGGTCGTGGCGCTGCATTCTTCGCTTGCCGCGAACGTGGGATCTGGCGGCAGATCGCCCTGCCGATTCCGCTGCCGGACAGTATCCAGATCGGACCCCGGCCTCACCTGCGACCTCTATTGCGCACCTGGGGCCGCAGCGACCGAGCGCTACTTGCGCTCCTGTCGCGGGAGCAGAGCCGCTTTTTCGTCAGCCATCTCGGCAACATCGAAGAAATCTACCGCGTCAAGGGGCGGCGCATTCGGGGCATGCTGACGGATCGTGTTCCGCGCGACCGCCGCGATGCGCTGGCGACGCAACTGATGAAGGACGAGGCAAAGGCCTTAGCTTCGATGGCCGAAATTATCGGCCGAGAGTTCGAAACGTCCCACATCCTGCTCTGCGCGCCTCCAGACATGAGCGCGGCCTTCCGCGATCATCTGTCCAAGGACTCTCTCTCCCGCCATGCGGCGTTCGAGACCAGCGTACCACGCGTCACCCCGCCGAAATCGGTGCTGCGGCCGCCGCGATACAAGATCAGCTCAAAGTCTGCGAGGAGCATGAGCTGATC
>DAIMKE010000902.1:0-3497 GCA_036721875.1 Bradyrhizobium sp.
TTCCAGAAGGACGGATCGTCTGTCCTCGACGCGGTGGTTGTGCTGAAGTCACCGAAGCTCGAAGGCGACAAACTTACGTTCGATGTCGATGTGCTCGAGGGTGATCTGGCGGGAGCGGATGGTCCGGCATCGGTCTTCATCGACATCATTGGCCGGCCGTTTACGCCGATGTCGTTTGCCGGCGTCGCCCGCCGAACCGCCTGGCGCGGCGCTTACTATCGCGGGGCTGCTTTTGCAGGGGCCGCGGCTGTTGGCGTGGCTGCTGCGGCGGCCTATCCTTATCCCTACGCGCCGCGCTGCGGCTACTATCCCTATCCGCCTTGCTACTAGGGTCGCCGCGCGAAGCGCGGAGGCACTGATCAATATGTCGACGGCGTATCAGCCGATATACTGCAATGAATACCCTGACATCCGAATTTGAATAGATTCGATAATTCAATCGATTAATAAAGGAGTACGGGCAAATGTTGACGAAGCGAGATCTACTTCGCTCCACCGCGGCGATCGCCGCGCTCGCCGCCGCGACGGCGAAGTACACCCCGGCAATTGCGCAGAACAAGGCCGATTGGCCCAGGCTGTTGGAGGCCAAGGATATCGCCGAGGAAGGCTTCATCTACGGCCTGCCGCTGGTGATGAACTATGCGGTCATGCAAGAGTTTGCCGTGGACAGGAACTCCGGGCAGTTCAAGGCACCGTTCAACGAAATCAAAAGTCTACACCACGTCGCCACTCCGGCGGATACGGCAGTCATCACGCCGAACAGCGACACCCCCTACTCGATGCTCTGGCTGGATTTGCGCGCTGAACCGATGGTTATCTCGGTGCCGGCGATCGAAAAGGACCGTTACTATGCGGTCCAGCTCATCGATGGCAACACCTACAATTTTGGCTATATCGGCACGCGCGCCACGGGGACCGAGGCGGGCGACTATCTGGTGGTCGGCCCCGACTGGAAAGGCGGAACGCCCAGCGGGATCAGGAAGGTCTTCCAATCGACGACCCCTTTCACGCTCGCGCTTATCCGCACGCAACTCTTCAATCCAGGCGACATCTCCAACGTCGAAAAAGTTCAGGCCGGCTACAAGGCCGGGCCGCTTTCCGCCTTCCTCAAACAATCTGCCCCGCCCGCCGCGCCGAAGATCGATTTCGTTTCCGCCACCACTGCCGGGATCAAGGATAACTTCTTCGAGTATCTCGACGCAGCCCTGCAATTCGTCCCCGAGACGTCGAGGGACAAGGCGATTCGCGCGAAGCTTGCGAAGATTGGCATCGGCCCCGGCAAGACCTTCAAGTTCAAGGAACTATCGCTCGAACACAAAGCCGAGATCCTGGTGGGCATGAAGCAGGGTGACGACAAGGTCGACAAATGGCTGGCCGGCGGCAACAGAGTCATCAACGGCTGGAATGTCGGCTCGTTCTTTGGCGACGAGGCCTTCTACAACGGCGATTGGTTGATGCGGGCGGGGGCCGCCAAGGGCGGCCTCTATGGCAACGATGCCGTGGAAGCCATGTATCCCTATACCCGGACGGATGCGACCGGTGAGATGCTCGACGGCAGCAAGCACAAGTACACCATCACATTCCCGCCCGGCCAGTTGCCGCCGGTGAACGCGTTTTGGTCCGTTACGATGTACGACGGCAAGAGCCAGCTCCTGGTCAAGAATCCGATCAATCGCTACCTCATCAACTCGCCGATGTTGCCCGCGATGAAAAAGGCCGCGGACGGCTCGGTGACGCTGTACATCCAGAAAGACAGCCCCGGTGCGGACAAGGAAGCAAATTGGCTTCCGGCGCCGGATGACAAAATCTATCTCGTGATGCGCCTGTACTGGCCGAAGCCTGCGCCACCTTCGATCTTGCCGCCGGGCCAAGGGACGTGGCAGCCGCCCGGCATAGAGCGGGTTTGATGGCACCTGGGCCGATCATGCTGCGCGGACTTGAGCGCTCGAACGCGCGCTGATCTCTTTTGGCCGGCGCGATCCTGACGTGACTCACAAGGTTCTAAAGCGTGAGCGGAAGGTGGCTTGACAGCTACTGGAGCCCAGCCATGTTCATCATCCTGACAGTTTATCTGCTGCTGGTGTGGCTCGTCTTTTCCAGGCTCAAGCTGGTCAGATGGGGGTGGGCATCCGGCGGCGTGGCAGTGCTGATCGGCGCGTTCATCCTGGCGGTGTTCATGGCGATGTTCAATTACCTCACGCCGTCAGGCAGTTTCGTCGTGATCTCGCGGGTGGTCGAGGTCGCGCCCAACGTCTCCGGCCAGGTGATCGCCATTCCCGTTGAGACCAACGTGCCGGTAAAGACCGGCACCGCACTCTTCAAGATCGATCCCGCGCCGTTCCAGTACAAGGTCGACCAGCTCGATGCATCGCTGGCCGGGGCCAGGCAACAGGCCCTGCAGCTCAAGGCCAACTACGAACAGGCGAGCGCCAATGTGGAAGGGCTGACCAGGCAGTTGGCCTATCACAACAAGCGCCTCGCCGACTACCAGCAGATGGCCGGCGATGGAGCGCAAAGCGAATTTAGGTTGCAGGACACCCAGGTTCAGCAGGAGACAGTGCAGTTCCAACTGCAGGCTGCCAAGGCGACGCAGTTGAACGCGAAGCTCGCAATGGACTCCGAAATCGGCGGCGTCAACACCAATGTTGCGCAGATCCAGGCCCAGCTTGACCATGCCAGATGGGAGCTGGCGCAGACGACCATCCTCGCGCCCGGCGATGGTTACGTTACGGTCATGGCGCTGTCGGTCGGCGACCGCGCCACGCCGCATAAAGCGGTGCTGTCGTTCATCATCGCCGACCAGATCACCGTCGTCGGCCTGTTCGCGCCGAACGGATTCCGGACCATCAAGCCCGGTGCTAAGGTCAAGCTGGTTTTCGACAACGATCCCGGGCGTATCCATGAGGCGACGATCGCGGGAATCCCGCGGGGCGTGGGGCAGGGCGAGATCGCCGTCTCGGGGACGCTGGCCAAAGTCGGCTCCATCGGCGGCGTCAAGGCCTATCCTGCCGTGATCTCCATACCGAAGGACATCGACCGCGGCCAACTGAGGCTCGGCATGCCCGGCACCGCCACCGTGTTCGCGGACAACGCCGGCGTCATCGGCCTGATCATGTCTATTCTGGTTTGGGTCAGCTCGTATGCTGCATATCTCTGACGTCATCACCTTGAGCTTGGTAAACAGGCCGGGATCGGGCGCGCATCCGCGCGACCCGTTGGCTGGCAATGACGATATGGAGGCAGCAGGCGCGACAAAATAGCCCGACGGGCAAATCAACAAAAACCCGTCCAGCCCTTCAGCCAAAAATATTCCGCTCGCGCCGTCGGGCAAATCAGTGATGTAATTCCGCGCGTCTCACCCATTGAGGGGCGCTCGCGATCGTCACGAACGTGCGGTGAGATGCGGTGGACGCGGATTGCGCGAGACGTACGCGCAGGAAACGTACGGCGAAGTCGTGTGGTCCTGACGCCGCGGTGCTGGCGTCAAGTTCGTAAGA
>DAIMKE010000903.1:0-3496 GCA_036721875.1 Bradyrhizobium sp.
GAACGAGCACGCCCGGGCCGCGGAGGCCGATCCGCGCGTGCAGGAGGTATTGGCGCGGTTTCCCGGCGCCAAGGTGATCGAAGTCCGCCGCCTTGCCGCCGAGACGCCGGAATCCGATATTAGTGAAGACCCGGCCGAGAGTTCGGATAGCGACGACGACTAGAGCGTTTTCCAGCGAAGTGGACACCGGTTCGCGTGAAGAAAACGCGTCAAAACAAGAACCTGGAGCCCCGTTCCGATTAAAGCGGAACGGAAAAGGCTCTGGAGCGATTTTCAGAGGACGCACGAATGGCTGATTTTCTCGGCATGATGAAGCAGGCGGCGCAGCTGCAGTCCAAGATGCAGGCGATGCAGGAAGAGCTCGGCAATGTCGAGGTCGAGGGCATTTCCGGCGGCGGACTGGTGGCCGTGCGCATGACCGCCAAGATGGAAGTGAAGGGCGTCAGGATCGATCCGTCGCTGATGAAGGCCGAGGAGCGCGAAGTCCTCGAAGACCTGCTGGTCACCGCGCATAACGACGCGCGGCGCAAGGCGGAACTGGCGATGCAGGAAAAGATGCAGGCGCTGACCGGCGGGCTCGGCCTGCCGCCCGGGCTTGGTCTCGGCTGAAATGGCTGCCAGCGTTGCCGGCCCCGAAATCGAACGCCTGATCCAGTTGCTGGCGCGGCTGCCCGGCCTCGGCCCGCGCTCGGCGCGGCGCGCAGCGCTGCACCTGATCAAGAAGCGCGAAGCGCTGATGACGCCGCTTGCCGGCGCGCTGCAGGTGGCGATCGACAAGATCCAGGTCTGCAAGACCTGCGGCAACATCGATACGGCAAACCCCTGCACGGTGTGCACCGACCCGCGGCGCGATCCTTCGACGATCGTCGTCGTTGCCGACGTCGCCGATCTCTGGGCGCTGGAACGCGCGAACGCGACCAACGGCCGCTATCACGTGCTGGGTGCCACATTGTCGCCACTCGACGGCGTCGGCCCGCAGGATCTCACCATCGACGCGCTGGTGGCGCGCGCGCACGAACCACAAGTCAGCGAGATCGTGCTGGCGCTGAACGCCACGGTCGATGGCCAGACCACCGCGCACTACATCACCGATCTGCTGCAGGACGCCAACGTCAAGGTCACCCGGCTTGCACATGGTGTGCCTGTCGGCGGCGAGCTTGATTATCTCGACGAAGGTACGCTATCGGCTGCCATGCGGCAGCGAACGCTGTTCTAGCCACGACGAACGGAACCGACCCATGACGAAACGACGATTCGCCATACGCTCCCGCTTTGCGGTCTTCATGGTGGCAACCCTGATCGCGCCTTCGGCATGGGCGCAGCAGGCCGAGCCTGCGCCGAAGCCCGGCAAGCCGATCAATGCCGGCGAGATTTTGTCAGGGGAACTCAACGCCATGAAGGTCCGCGCCGGCAAGAAGGGCAAGCGCGCCCCGACCTACCAGATCACCAGCGCGCCGCGCCGGCTGCCGCCGCCGAGCGGCCTCTGCAATCTGGAAACCGGCCCCGAGACGTTCCAACTCGTCACCAACAGCGACGCCCAGGCCGCGCAGTTGAAGAATTTCATCGGCAAGGAAATTTCCGTGAAGGTCGATGAAGTCGCCTGCGCGCAGGATGCCGGACAGATGAGCGAAGCCGTGGTCACGAAGTGGAGCGTGGTGACGAAGCATTGAGGTGCCTCAGTCGTCGCCACACCTACCGCTGTCATCGCACGGCTTGACCGGGCGATCCAGTACGCCGCGGCCTATCGGCTCTATCCCAACTGCTCTTGAATACTGGGTCCCCCGCCTTCGCGGAGGACGACGGGAGAACTAAACTTTCACCGTCCCGACTTCGTCAAAATGTCCGCTCCGCTGCAGCCACGCCAGCAGGAACAGGCTCGGCACGGCGACCACGACTGAAATAACGAAGAACAACGGCCAGCCGGTTGCCTCCGCCACATAGCCCGCGCCGGAAGAAAGATAGGTGCGTCCGACGGCGGCGAGCGCGGTGAGCAGCGCATATTGCGTCGCCGTGTGCAGCGGGTTCTGGCACAGCGCCGAGAGATAGGCGACGAAGATCACGGTGCCGATCGCGCCGGTGAAGTTTTCCGCCGAGATGGCAACCGCCAGGGCCCATTGATTGGTGCCGACGAGGGCGAGCCATGCGAATACCAGGTTCGAGATCGCCTGCAGCATGCCGCCGATCCAGAGGCTTGCGACCAGCGAATAGCGTCGCGCCAGGTAGCCGCCGGCGAAACCGCCGATCAGCGTCGCAATCAGACCGACGCCCTTGACGATGGCGGCGTAATCGTTGCGGGTGAAGCCAAGGTCGATCACGAAGGGCGCGGTCATCGTGCCGGAAAACGCATCGGTGAGTTTGAACAACACCACGAAGGCCAGGACCGCCACTGCGTGTTTGCGCGAAAGAAACTCCGAGAACGCACCGACCGCCGCATGCATGACGCGGGTGAACGCGGCCTCGCCGCGGGTCTCGGCCTCCGCGCGTACCGATTGCTCCGGCTCGGTCGCAACCAGCGCCGTGATGGTGCCGATCAGCACCAATCCGGCCATGGCAACATAGCCCCACATCCACGCCGCGTGGCGTCCGATGCCGGTGCCTTCGAACGCGCTGACCAGAAACAGCACGCCGGCGGTCGAGATCAGCATGCCGATCCGGTAGGCCGCGACATAGGCGGCCATGCCGGCAGCCTGTTCGCTCTCGGGCAGGCTTTCGACGCGGAACGCATCGACCACGATGTCCTGGGTCGACGACATTGCAGCGACCAATAGCGCGCCCAGCGCCACGAACAGCGGCGAGCGTGCCGGATCGGTCAGCGCCAGCAGCAGGATCGCGCCGATCAGCAGCAGTTGCGAGAACACCAGCCAGCCGCGCCTTCGTCCGAATGCCCTCGTGAAGAACGGCACATGCAGCGCGTCGACCAGCGGCGCCCAGATGAATTTCAGCGTATAGGGCGTGCCGACCAGCGCGAACAGCCCGATGGTGGTGAGATCGACGCCGGACTCGCGCATCCATATCAACAGCGTGGATCCCGACAGCGCCAGCGGCAGGCCGGAGGAAAAGCCGAGCATCAGCACGATGAGGACGCGCGGCTGCAGATACACGGCAAGACTCTCGCGCCAGGTGGGGGCGGGCGTGGCCGAGGGCGTGGTATCAGGTGCGGTCATAGGGGGGTGTTAGCAGATTTCGACAGGAAAAGACTGTCGTCGCCCGGCTTGACAGCTCTGTAGGATGGGTAGAGCGCAGCGAAACCCATCATCTCTCCCCACAAGCGATTGATGGGTTTCGCTGCGCTCTACCCATCCTACTGACGAGGCTACTCCCCCGCCTGCAGCTTGCGCGGCAGGGAGAACAGTTCCGGTGTTCCGTTCTTGACCGCGCGCGGGGGCTCGGCGGGCGCGTCGGTCTTGCTGAAGTCGAGTTCCTCGATCCGCCCGGCGCGCTTTTCGATCTTGTCGGCGGAGATCAGGATCTGCCGGACGTCTTCGTTGACGTCGCC
>DAIMKE010000904.1:0-1831 GCA_036721875.1 Bradyrhizobium sp.
CGAGGGCGGTCATTTGTGGCGCCGATAGCAACTTCCGCCGGCAAAGCCGAAACCTGCACACGTCGTCGGGGGCGGCTCAAATCGCCATAAGACTGGAGCCTGGCTTCGCGCCAATATCTCGAAATTAGTATGCCCGAACGAACGAGCGTCCGCTCCATCGAAAGCTCCGGACTTCGCCGCCGAGCGTGGCCCTGATCATTAGATGGCCCGAATTGTTCTCCATTCTGATGTCCTGAGCGAACAGGCCGAAAACCTTCCTGAAGGTTCCGCCGCTTTGTCTGTAGATCTCGTGCAAGCAGCCCCCGTTCGTGCAAACGAATTGTCGATTCTGGCAACTGAGATCCTGGAAGTGCAGAACCCGGAAACTCTCCTGGCCGACCTCGATCGAAGTGGAAAAGTAATGTCGCGCGGAGATTTTCGCACCGCACGCTTTCTGAAGCGACAGGACGCGGCTTTGCAGTTCGGTGGGAAGCTGCGCCAGGTGGTTGCTCGACCAATGCCGATCAAGCGGAACGACGCTGGCGGCCGATAAAGGCGAAATGCTCAGCAAGAAACCGATTGCCGCTGCATTCAATTGCAAGACTATCCTCATAGCGACCCTCCCGACCTTACTTCATGCCACCGGTCGAGATGATGAAGCGCGCCAAAGTACGCCGGATCTTCCCTCCTGCGATTGAGAAGCGCAAAGAGGGTTCCGTCCTGCCGTAGTTCGGCGCACCGGCCGCTGAACTTCATCCAGTTCGTCGTTGCCGGACCGAGTGAACTCGACACTGTCGGTATCTGCGGTGCCGTGGACCGGGCCGGTTACGCAGCCGAGGCGATTGGGCGATCGGTCGGGGCGCGGCTTGGAAGGCTGCCCGGCGCCAGCAAGCTGGTGTCGAATTCTGCGGCAGCGCGGCCGATCACGCAAGCGCAGGCGGACGCAGTGTTCCTCGGCGACGCGTTCGCGCCGGTCCTCGACAGCGTGGGATTACGAGACGCGCACGCAGGCTGATGATGCAGAACCTCTGGATTGCCATGGTTTACAACATCATCGCGGTGCCGCTCGCCATCCCCGGCCGTGTCACGCCGCTGATCGCCGCGGCCGCCATGTCCAGCTCATCCGTCATCCTCTCGCTGAACGCGCTGCGCCGCGCTGCGCCGGCCCCATCGCATGCCGGAATGCCCGCCACGGCGTTTCCCGCCGCAGGCCACGCATGAACGTGCTGGTCTCTATTTTCCCGGGCTTTTCGCCTTCCTCTGGTCGATGGGATGCATTGAGCCGCAGCGGCAGGGCTTGTCAGCTGCCGTCCTGTCCAGTGAGGAGTCCCTGCGGTTTGCGATAGCACTGCGGCAGCGACTTGCGCATCTGCGAAGGGTTCAGTCGGACAAGGAACCTCGCCGCAATCTCGCGGTCGAGCAGCCGGTCACGGCTGTTGCAGAATACGGTCGCACCTCACACCCGATCCTCGATCGAGAGGCCGACAAACCGGCGAACAGCAAGACAATCCGAGGAATGTCGCCGTGGAGTGCGAGCGCTTCATGGCGACCTATAGGATCAGAGCGGCCCCATCGAGTTGGAGCTGTAGTTGACCAGCAGTTTCTGTTGGTAGTGGTCCACGATGATCTTGTGGGCGGCGTCGGTCCATGCCCGGCCGGCCTGGATGCCGCGGCCCCCGCGATAAAGTTTGTTGACGTTGCGCGACCACGCCGGCGCCGAGGCCGCAAACGGTATCGTTGCCAATCGAGATTGCATCATCAAGGTCTTCTTCGTCACACAGGACGGGCCCAAAGATCTCCTCCTGAAATATGCGCATTTTGTTGTTGCCGACAAAGGCGGTCGGCTTGCGAA
>DAIMKE010000904.1:1841-3490 GCA_036721875.1 Bradyrhizobium sp.
CCTTGAACTTGCTGCCCGCCTCGGCGCGCAGGCCGCCGGTCTTGGCGCCTTCTTGCCGATATCGATGGAGTTGAGGATCTTCTCGAGCTGCCGTTTGAGCTTGGGCACCGTCTGAGTCTGAGTAGACGCATCAAGCGGGTCGCCGACTTGATGCTGGCGACGCGGGCGACCACCAGGAACTTGCCGAAGATCTTCGCGCACCAGCGCCCGGGGACGGGCAGGTGCAGGCGTGGCCTGATTGAAGGCAAACAACGCCAACCGCTCGAGCGCCTGGTCGAGGAAGGCGTCGTCCTCGTCCATTACGTCGTCGAGGAAGGTGTTGGGCGACTTGCCGCCCAGCTCCATCGTCTGAGGGTGCTAGTCTGGGTAGCGTACTGCATGATCTGCCGGCCAGTCGTGGTTTCATTTGTGAAAGCGACCTTGGCAATGCGGGGGCTGCGCGCCAGTGGCACTGACTATTGGAAGCGGGCTTCATCACCACGCAGCATGAGGGCCGGTGCGAGCTTCCAAGCCGCCGCCAGCGAAAGGGGGAAGTCCCAGGGATTGATCTGGGCGACAACACCCATCGGCTCGCGAAAGTGATATGCGGATCGTGCCATGGTCGATCTCGCCGGTCGTACCTTCCTCCGCACGGATACAGCGAGCAAAGTAGCGGAAATGATCCGCGGCGAGCGGCACGTCCGCGTTCATCGTCTCTCGGATCGCCTTACCGTTGTCGCGGGTCTCGACGGTAGCAAGGAGCGAGAGATTCTCCTCGATCCGATCGGCGATTTATTGAGTAGCCGGGCCCGCCCTGTAGGCGACGTGCGTGTCCAACCGGGAAGAGCTGCATGCGCTGGATCGAGAGCTTCTCGACATCATCGGCGTCCGACGGCGCGACTTCACACAATTTTTCTCCTCGATTGGCCTCTTGTTCTCGAAATAGCGTCCTTTCAGCGGAGCGGACCATTCCCACCGATGAAATTATCGTAGCGCGCACGGAGACTGACCTGAGCAGCTGTTGATGGCTTCGGCTTGTCGAGCATACTCCTTGCCTAGTTGATCGCTCCGAAGCACAGGCAGGGCGCGACAACCGCAACCGGCAACAAGTGTCACCCTAGCCAAGCTGGAACTGGGGCTGCTCGTTTCTAAGTAGATCATCCAATGCTGCAATCTGCGAGTTTCGCTTTGACTTGCATCAATGTCCGCCCGACCTCCTCGTCTTACCCTGAACAGGCCCGGAGAATTGGAATGACACCAATTATGGCAAAGTCGATGCAAGCCGCAGTGGTCCCCGCGTTTCGCCAGGATTGCACCCCATACGATGACCGCAACGCCAACCGCTGCGATCGATGGTTGCCGGAAGCGCTTCGGCGGGCGCGCTCTGACGCCCCCCGGCGCAAGGAACCGCTCTCACGTCGGTGCGTTGCCCGCCCATTGTTGTTCAGCGACGGAGTTGGATCATGAGAAGAATGGTTTTGTTTTCGGCGGTGCTCGCCGCCGGACTGGCGCTCTCAGCTGAAGGCGCTCTCGCCCAGCACGGGCATGGCGGTGGTGGTCACGGAGGGTTCGGCGGTCACGGAGGGCTCGGCGGTGGCTTCCACGGCGGCGGTTTCGGCGGCTTTGGTGGCGGCCATGGCTACTACGGCGGCCACTATGGAGGTTACGGC
>DAIMKE010000905.1:0-3487 GCA_036721875.1 Bradyrhizobium sp.
CTCCTTCGGCCTTGGCCAGCGCGAATCTCAGATTCCAGTCCTGGATCGTGCGCGTGTCCGCCAGATTCAATTCCTTCGAGATGACGGCGTATTGGTAGACCCAGCCGACGCCCGTGGCATCCGGCCCGATGCTCGGCGTGACGCCCGCCGGCAACCTGGACGTCGCGCTATTCAGGAATTCCATGACGCGCGAGCGGGCCCAGTAGATGTCGGTTCCGTCCTCGAAGATCACGTACACGAAGGACACGCCGAAGAACGAGAATCCGCGCACCACCTTGGATTTCGGCACGGTCAGCATGGCCGTCGTCAAGGGATATGTAACTTGGTCCTCGATCACCTGCGGCGCCTGGCCGGGATATTCCGTGTAGACGATGACCTGCGTGTCGGAGAGATCCGGAATCGCATCGAGTGGCAGATGCACTAGTGCGTAGAGGCCAGCGGCGGCCGCAAAACCGGTGCCGAACAGCACCAGCAGTAGATTGCGTGCGGACCAGGCGATGATGCGAGCGATCATTTGTGCTCTCCCGTCGAGTGGGCGGCGCCGGTGTCGGAAGGATTGGGCGCAGCCTCCGCGAAGCCTTTGAGCGCCGCCTTCAGGTTGCTTTCGGCATCGATCAAGAAATTGGCCGCGGTGACCACCGCCTCGCCATCCGCAAGGCCCTCCCGCACCTCGATGTAACCGCCGCCGCGCCGGCCAAGCTTGACTTCGCGCGGCTCGTAGCGTCCTTCGCCCTTGTCGACGAGAACGGCCTGCCGGCTGCCAGTGTCGAGCACCGAACTGTCAGGGACCGCCAATACGGATTTGGAGTCCGCGGTGTCGATGTCCGCATCGACGTACATATCCGGCAGCAGCGCCACATCCGGGTTGGCGAGTTCGATTCGGACACGCGCCGTCCGAGTTTCGCGGTTAACCTGCGGATAGACGACGGCGATCCTGCCGCTGAAGGTGCGAGTCGGATAGCTGCGGGCGCGAACCGTGACCGGCTGACCCACTGCGATGTTGCCAAGATCGCGTTCGGCGACGTCGACCAGGGCCCAGACCACCGAGATATCGGCAATCCGGAACAGTACGTCGCCCGGATTGGCTCTCATGCCTTCGATGGCGTTGCGTTCAAGCACGATTCCGTCGCGCGGCGCCGACCATTGCACGGTGACGGGCGCGACGTGGGACTTCTCCATGTCCGCGATGACCTGTTCGGGAACGTCGAGATTGATCAGCCGCTGCCGCGAGCCGCGGCCGTAGGCCTCAATCCCGCCGGTGGTCTTGGAAGTGATCGTCGAGAGATACTCCGCGGCGGCGGACGCCACAGCCGAACTGTAGATCTGCATCAGCGGCTGGCCTGCCTTCACGCGCGTACCGGTGGTCACGTCGGCGACCTTCTGCACGAAGCTTTCGGCGCGCATTGCGATGACCGAGACGCGGCGTTCATCCAGTTGGATCGTACCGGGCGACTTGACCAAGATCCGGATCGAACGGCGCTCGACGGGCTCGGACTTCACGCCCGTCCTCTGGATCTTGCCGGGCGAGAGCTTGACCGACCCGTCCTCCTGATCGTCCCCTTCGTAGACGGGAACGTAGTCCATCCCCATCGGGTCCTTCTTGGGGACCGGCGAGGTATCCGGCAGGCCCATCGGATTGCGATAGTACAGGATCCTGCGGGAGGAATCCGCCTGTTGCCGCTTCGGCTTCGCGGACTCGGTCGAGGGCTCGTCCTCATCGTAGACCGGCAGGTAATCGCGTCCCTGCTGATCCTTTTTCGGAACGGCCGACCAGAAGGGGGCCCCCGCGGGGTCGCGGTAGTACAGCGGCGTCTTGTCCGCCGCCGCTGAGGCGGCGGTCGAGTGTGGGTGAAGGGGCCAGAAAGATCGTTCGACCGACCAGTAGCCGGCCAGACCGATTCCGGCGCCGAGCGCAATCATTGTAAGCAAGCGCGAGGTTTTCATGGTGTGCACCAGGGCGCGCCCTCTGGCGCGCGCATCAGAAATGGGTTCGAGGATGCCGGGCGCTCGCTGGGAGCGCCCGCAGGCTCACTTGTTGGCCTTGACGATGACCTTGCCGTTGACGGTCTCGGACTCGCCCTGGACTTTTGCGGAGAGCGTGACCTGATAGCGTCCGGCCATCGGAAGATCGGTCTTGAAGGCGTATACGCCGGGCTCCTTGGACGGCAGCGGAGCCACTGGGGATTCCATTTCAGCCATCCCATCGGGCGCCATGTCCAGCACTGCTGAATTTGGAAATCATGATGTTCTCCTCAAATAGGTCTGTCTCGACCGCGGCTCCGCAAGAGCACACGGGCAGTCGTCATCGCGCGCGGGCACGTGCTACGCGCGTCGAACTGGGTGAGATCAGACCCGAGGAGGTCGGAAGGGAGGGCTCCCTCCGCGGACAGGGACGAACTGGTCCGCAGGGATGGCGACTTTACTCTCCGCCGCGGGGACGAAGCGGAAACCGACGCTTCGGACGTCCCCCAGCGCGACGAATCCGCCCGCGCAGCAGAAACCCATGCTGCAGTTATGGCCGGCGGCGTGAAAGGGGCCGCCGTTCATGTCGTCCGGGCAACAGTCCATCGACATGTCGGCCGAGGTGCCCATCTGCATTCCGGACTGCGCATCGTCGGCCATCACGCCGGAGCCGGCCGCGGACGCGCCGACCGGCAGCAACGCCAAGGAGGCGGCGATCGCGAATGCCAGAATGGTACGGACGAGCCGCATCGCGCTTTGTCTACCTATACTTGTCCCGCTTACCGCACCGGTCCGGCGCGGTAGCAGTTTCCTTCCATAACATAGTCCTGCTCCGAGCGGCGTCTTTGATCCTCGTCAAGCATTCGTGACCGCCTTCATCACCTGTCCGCCCGCCCGACGACTTCCATCAGTTCCGCGATCTTGCGCCGCTGGTCGGCCTTATCCCCGCTACGAATAGCGTGTTCCACGCAATGGGCCACGTGATCCTTGAGGATTTCTTCCTCGACGCGGCGGAGCGCGACTCTGACCGCCGAAATCTGCGTGACGATGTCGATGCAGTACCGGTCCTCGTCCACCATCTTCGCGAGTCCGCGAACTTGGCCTTCGATGCGGTTCAGACGTTTCTGACAGGAAGCCTTGATGTCGGTCCTCATGGGCCGTATATACCCCCCTAGGGTACTTTCCGCAAGAGATGGAGCACATAATGTCTAAGGATGCCCCAAATTCCGAAAAGGCGCGCGGAAGCTGCTGCGAACACTCTCACTCCACCTCGCGCGAGCCCCACGTTCACCATGACCATGGCTCCGGGCACGGCACCGCGGTCGACCCCGTCTGCGGAATGACCGTGGATCCGGCGACGGCCTCCCATAAGGTCGAGCATGGCGGCCGGACCTTCTATTTCTGCTCTGATCGTTGCAGGACCAAATTCGCGGAAGCGCCGGCAAAATACGTTCACGGCAAGGTGCAGCATGAACCCCGAGCCGACGTACCCGAAGGTACGGTCTACACCTGTCCGATGCATCCG
>DAIMKE010000906.1:0-3486 GCA_036721875.1 Bradyrhizobium sp.
GGTAGACGAGGGGACGCTTGCTGTCGAAGCCATGCCGCCGCCGTTGCCACCGCCGGCGCCCGATCCGCAGTTCGACCAGCCGGAATTTTCGTCCCAGCAGCGCACGGCAGTAGATGCCATGCGTGCGCTCGCCGCCAATGGCAGTTTCCACGTCGCACTGCTCGACGGCGTTACCGGCTCGGGCAAGACGGAAGTCTATTTCGAGGCGGTGGCCGAAATCATCCGGCGCGGAAAGCAGACGCTGATCCTGATGCCGGAAATCGCGCTGACCGGACAGTTCCTCGATCGCTTTGCGCTGCGCTTCGGCGTTCGGCCGCTGGAGTGGCATTCGGAACTGACGCCGCGCACGCGGCAGCGCAACTGGGCTGCGATCGCGGCCGGCGAAGCTCCGGTCGTGGTCGGCGCGCGCTCCGCGCTGTTTCTGCCCTATGCGGATTTGGGCCTGATCATCGTCGATGAAGAGCACGACCAGGCCTACAAGCAGGACGAGGGCGCACATTATCACGCCCGCGACATGGCGGTGGTGCGCGCGCATATCGCCAAAATCCCGATCGTGCTGGCGTCGGCGACGCCGTCGGTCGAGAGCGAAGTCAATGCACGCAAAGGCCGTTATCAGCGTGTCGCGCTGCCGTCGCGCTTCGGCGGCCAGCACATGCCGCATATCGAGGCCATCGACCTGCGGCGCGCGCCGCCGCCGCGCGGCCGCTTCATTTCGCCGCCGCTGGCCGAGCAGATTCGATTTGCGATCGAGAAGCGCGAACAGGCGCTGCTGTTTCTCAACCGCCGCGGCTACGCGCCGCTGACATTGTGCAGAAGCTGCGGGCATCGCTTCGCCTGCACCATCTGCGACGCCTGGCTGGTCGATCACCGCTTTCGCCAGCGCCTGGTCTGTCACCATTGCGGCTTCTCGATGCCGCGTCCCAACATCTGCCCGCATTGCCAGGCCGAGGAGTCGCTGGTAGCGGTCGGCCCGGGCGTCGAGCGCCTGCAGGAGGAGGCGGCTTCGCTGTTTCCGAACGCGCGCACCATGGTGCTGTCGAGCGACCTGATCACCTCGATCGAGACCATGCGCAGCGAGCTGAACGAAATCGCGGAAGGCCGCGTCGACATCATCATCGGCACGCAACTGGTGGCGAAGGGACATAATTTTCCGCGGCTCAATCTCGTCGGCGTCGTCGATGCAGATTTGGGCCTCGGCAATGGCGATCCGCGCGCGGCGGAACGGACGTTTCAACTGCTGAACCAGGTGATCGGCCGTGCGGGCCGCGAGCAGGGCCGCGGCGTCGGTTATCTGCAGACCCACCAGCCCGAACATCCCGTGATGAAGGCACTGGTCGCAAGCGACCGCGAGGCGTTCTATGCCAGCGAAATCGAGGCGCGCGAGCGTGCGGGCTATCCGCCGTTCGGCCGGCTCGCCAGCCTGATCATTTCCGCAGGCGACCGGCCGACCGCCGAGGGTTTCGCGCGCAAGCTTGCGGCGATTGCGCCGATCGACGAGCGCATCCAGGTGCTCGGCCCGGCCGAGGCGCCGCTCGCGGTCATCAAGGGCCGCTATCGATTCCGCCTGCTGGTGAAATCGCTGCGCAATGTCGACCTGTCGCAATATCTACGCGAATGGCTGGCGGCGGGGCCGAAGACCAAGGGCAATCTCAAGCTCGAGGTCGACGTCGATCCGCAGAGTTTTTTGTGAGAGAAACAAAAAGGCCTGCCGTCATTTGCGACGGCAGGCCCTTGTCGGCGCGGATGTTCCGCGACCCCTTCGCAATCTGACTTAGGAAACCACCTCGGCGGTGACGTGGCCGACGCCGGCGCCGGTCAGGCCGATGGCGCGGGCAGCGCCCTTGGAGAGGTCGAGCACGCGTCCCCGGATGAAGGGGCCGCGGTCATTGATGGTGACGACGACGCTCTGGCCGCGATGAGTCACCCGGAGCTTGGTGCCGAACGGCAGCGAGCGATGGGCTGCGGTCATGGCGTTCTGGTTGAAGCGCTGTCCGGAAGCGGTCTTGCTGCCGGATTCATTGCCGTAATACGAGGCCTTGCCGGCGAAGCTGCGCCCCGATCCGCCGATCGAGGCGTTGGCATCGAGCCAGTTGCCGGCGGCCTGATGCTTGGCGTGGTGGCGGTGGTGCCTGGATTTGGCCGAGGCCTCGGAGATGCTGCCCCCGACCAGGAAAGTTGCGGCGATCAAGGCGAAAGCCGTGCGCGACCGGATTGAACGTTCCGGTACTGCATTGTTCGTATTCAGCATAAATCAGTCCCTCAGACAGTATTGCCATATTTGTGACAAGTGGAACCCCCGTCCCAACTTCGGTGGGTGCCGTTTGGTTGCGCAATGAGGCGTGAATTGGGCAGTAATTCTGATTTGTCATGCGATGACATATATTATTACCGGCGGCAGCTAATCAGGCGATGTTCCGTAATCTTTGGCGTTAATGGATTTTTAACGACCTAAATACTGAAGTTTACTTGCGAATATAGTCATCGCTCGATGCCGGAAGTTGTGTCCAAGTAATGGTGAAAAGAAGCGCGCTGCCGCGGTTTGTTCCGCTCATGGCCGTCATGCAAATGCGGGCGGAACGGATCCGGTTGGGCCGAACCGCGGTATCGGCGGATCTCCCCGGCTGTGATTCGGGAGCGCCGAATCACTTTCAGAAAACGCCAGCCGACGAGCGCGGGAGGTTTTGGTGCGGCCGGGAGATTCTTACGCGCCCGAGATTCTCGTGCGACAAGGCATCGCCCGAAGGCGGCGTCATGTTGCACCTGCGCGCTTGCTATGTTAGCAAAGCCGCGATTTTAACGGTGCCGATACCTCGCGTGTCGGTCGAAAATCGAAGTCCCGCTTGAATTCCAAGGGCTTGGATCGCTAGGCGCCGCTTCGTGGCGACGGTTTTTCCCTTGCGAGTTTGACAGCAAAAAGAGCGCGTCTGTGGCAGCAGAAGATACGTCCGTTTCCGGTGTGTCGGGCCGTTATGCAACGGCCTTGTTTGAACTGGCCCGCGACCAGAAAGCGGTCGACGAGGTCAAGGCCGATCTCGATAAATTCGAGGCCCTGCTGACCGAGAGCGCCGATCTCAATCGCCTCGTCCGCAGCCCGGTGTTCGCGGCCGACGCCCAGTCGCGAGCCCTGTCGGCCGTGCTGGCCAAGGCCGGTATCGCCGGCATTGCCGCCAACTTCCTCAAGGTGCTGACCGCGAACCGTCGTCTGTTCGTGGTGGCCGACGTCATCCGCGCCTATCGCGCCCTGGTCGCCAAGTTCAAGGGCGAGGCGACGGCGGATGTGACCGTCGCGGAAGCGCTCTCTGACAAGAATCTCGACGCCCTCAAGGCCGCCCTGAAGTCGGTGACCGGCAAGGACGTCGCGCTGAACGTGAAGGTCGATCCCTCGATCATCGGTGGCCTCGTCGTCAAGGTGGGCAGCCGCATGGTGGATGGTTCGCTTCGCACCAAACTCAATTCGATCAAGCACGCGATGAAAGAGGCAGGCTG
>DAIMKE010000907.1:0-3481 GCA_036721875.1 Bradyrhizobium sp.
GCTTCATTGCGCTATCTGGTGTCGCGGTCTTGAACGGCCTCGTCATGCTGACATTCATCAAGCAGCTGATGGAGGATGGCATGCCGAAGCAGCAGGCCATTCTGGAGGGGGCGATGGTACGACTACGCCCGGTTGCAATGACCGCGCTTGTTGCTTCGCTCGGCTTCGTTCCGATGGCGCTCGCCACGGGAACGGGCGCCGAGGTACAAAGGCCGCTTGCTACGGTGGTCATCGGTGGGCTTATCAGTGCGACCCTCCTGACCCTCGTCGTGCTGCCAGCGCTCTATGCGCGCTTCTCGGGAGATCGGCATCGGCGCAGGGATGAGGACGCAGACGCTGCGGAGGGGCTCCCAATGACAGCTTTAAATCCCGCTGCTGAATAAGGATTCAGATTGAAGTCATGAAGCGCCCTCATGCACAGCAGGGTCAGCGGCTTGCATGTCTAACCAGAGAGTCCTGATTGGCTTGGCTATGGGCAGGAAAATGTATAGATTGATTAAATCATGATTGGACTGAGCGGTTTCCCATGCCGGGTGAAAATGCTCGTCTTGGCAAGCTTTTTGATCCTGCTCTGTAGCGTCAAAGCTTTTGAAGCTCGCGCTGCGGACGGGGGGATTAATGACGCCTTGGCCGAGGCTGGCTGCGTGCAGGTTGGTATCAAGCGCCTACCGCCGATCGGCAAAACGCAAGTTTTTGAAGCGACTTGTGCTGGACCATCGCACACCATTGTCAGGGTTGTATGCATGGGTGGACGATGCATCGCGGACCATCCTCACGGCAGGCGGAACGAGCCTGGCGAACGCGACGAAGAAAGCAGTGATAGCGATTGAGAAAAACGCGCGCGATCGATTGTCAGTTTTTGTGGCTTATTGACTTCCATGAAGGCGAGAACTTCGCCCCATTTCAGCCGATAAGCCCTCGGGGATCTCTCGCTCGGCAGCGACTGAAACAACTTTGACTGGATGATGCCGTGAACTCGACCACCTCCGCTAAGCCGGACTCTCACGCAGGTCATAGTCACCCGCCAGGCAAGCACAGCGATGATGAGAACCATGACGGACACGACCACGAATCCGGCATCTTCGGCCCGAACACAGAGCTTATTTTCTCTCTCCTTTGCGGAGCTTTGCTGATCGCCGGATATAGCATCGAGAAGACGTTATCCGTCCCTGCATGGCTGCCTCTTGCATTTTATCTCGGAGCTTATTTTTTTGGCGGTTTCTTCACCGTCCGCGAGGCGATCGAAAACCTCCGCCTGAAGAAATTCGAGATCGATACCTTGATGTTGGTCGCGGCAGCCGGCGCTGCTGCGCTTGGTGCATGGGCGGAAGGCGCGCTGCTGCTGTTTCTCTTTAGCCTCGGCCATTCGCTCGAGCACTACGCCATGGGCCGCGCCAAGCGGGCGATCGAGGCTTTGGCGGAACTGGCTCCCCGGACCGCGCTGCGGCGTCGGGGCGCTGACCTCGAAGAGGTGCCGGTGGAGATCCTGGAGATCGGAGACATCATCGTCGTCAAGCCAGATTCAAGGCTGCCGGCCGATGGCTTCCTGATCAAGGGTGCCGGCAGCATCAACCAGGCGCCGGTGACCGGCGAAAGCATACCGGTGGACAAACGTGCGGTGGACGACGCAGCCGCTGCGCGCGCCAATCCCGACAATGTCGCTGCGGCGCATCGCGCTTTTGCCGGCACCATCAACGGCAGCAGCGTCATCGAGATCGAGGTCACCCGCAAATCCTCGGACACGACACTCGCAAAGGTCGTGAAAATGGTCAGCGAGGCCGAAACTCGGAAATCGCCGACGCAGCGCTTTACGGATAAATTTGAGCGGATTTTCGTGCCGACTGTCTTGGTGCTGGCGGTGGCTCTCCTGTTTGCTGGCCTTGTGATCGATGAGCCGTTCCGCGATACTTTTTATCGGGCCATGGCGGTTCTGGTGGCCGCCAGTCCCTGTGCGCTGGCGATTGCGACACCAAGCGCGGTCCTGTCGGGCGTGGCGCGCGCTGCCCGCGGAGGGGTTCTCATCAAGGGCGGCGCCCCGCTGGAGAATCTCGGATCGCTGACCGCTATCGCCTTCGACAAGACGGGCACGTTGACGTCCGGCAACCCCAGGATTACCGATATCGTTCCGGCCCCAGATGTGACTGAAGCCGAATTGCTGACGGTTGCAGTCGCCGTGGAAAGCCTCAGCGACCACCCGCTCGCGCGCGCAATTGCGCGGGACGGACGCGAGCGGCTGGGCGACCAATCGCTGATGGAGGCAACCGATCTCGACAGCTTGACCGGGCGCGGCGTGTCGGCTCGCCTGAACGGGGAGACGGTGCTGATCGGCAAGGCAGAGATGTTTGGTGTGGACGGCGTCGCTTCTCTCTCAGAGCCCATGCAGAAGGCCGTCGCCTCTCTTCGCGAGGGCGGCCGGACGACAATGGTGGTCCGTCGCGGCGACCGCGACATCGGCGCCATCGGATTGATGGATACGCCGCGCGAAGCCGCGAAAGCGACGCTCGCCCGCCTACATGTATTAGGCATCAAACGGCTGATTATGATTTCCGGCGATCATCAGAAGGTCGCAGAGGCGGTCGCAAGGCAGGTCGGTATCGACGAGGCTTGGGGCGATCTGATGCCCGAGGACAAGGTCGAGGCGATCAAGAAGCTGCGTTCCCAAGGCAAGGTCGCCATGGTCGGCGACGGCGTCAACGATGCGCCGGCGATGGCGACCGCAACCGTCGGGATCGCGATGGGCGCTGCCGGCTCCGATGTGGCGCTCGAGACGGCGGATGTCGCCCTGATGGCCGATGATCTCTCCCATTTGCCCTTCGCGGTCGGGCTGAGCCGAACGACGCGATCGATCATTCGACAGAACGTGTTCGTCAGCCTGGGAGTAGTCGCACTCCTGGTTCCATCCACAATCATGGGGCTCAGCATCGGCGTCGCGGTGGCTTTCCATGAAGGATCGACGATCATCGTCGTCGTCAATGCGCTCAGGTTGCTCGCATATCGGAAAGACCCGGCCGTGTAGCTAACGGCCATGCCCCCGGAGGCCTGCTCACATTCCGAGCTTCTGCGCTGAGAATGGAGCTCGGAGTGATGGTACCTCTACGCTCAGGCAACCGCGCTTCGGCCATCAAAGCTAGCCTAAAGGTCACCTCTCAGCACATCGAGAGGGATTTTCAGATACCGCCGGCCATTCGGCTCGCGAGCAGGCAATTTTCCGCCCTGAATGTTGACCTGGAGTGACTGCAGAATCAATCGAGGCATCGCCAAGCTACGGTCGCGCTCATTGCGCATGGCGACGAACGCCGCCTCGGTACCGGCTTTTATCAAATGGATGTTATGGCCGCGCTGCTCCGCGACGCTCGATTCCCACTGCGGTTCGCGGCCGCCGGGCTGGTAGTCGTGACCGACGAAGAGACGTGTTGCCTCGGGAAGCGTAAGCGTCGTCCCGGCCTCACCTTTCGCGCGGGGACTGGAACGTTGATGTTCC
>DAIMKE010000908.1:0-3478 GCA_036721875.1 Bradyrhizobium sp.
CGAAGCCATGGTGGCCGAAGTGCCGAAGAAGAACGCCGGCGGTGGCGGCATGCCTCCAGGCGGCGGCATGGGTGGCATGGGAGGGATGGACTTTTAACTCCAACCCTCAGAACACAACAATGAGAAAGGCCCGGCAGCATTGCTGGGCCTTTTTGCATCCCACAACCTGTCTAACCTTCGGCTCCGCATTCCGATAGAGGGGCGATAACCGTCAGACGTAATAGTTCTCCTCATTCGGCGAGCTCGCGCCTATCACGGCTCGTAAAACCGAAATTAGCGCTTATGTATTATTCATCGAAGAGAGCGCGACAGCGAGGTTGACCTAATGAGCGGCAAATACCCGTTGAGCTTCCCCCGTCGAATTGAACGGAAAAAATCGCTAAGGCAAATCCGCAGCCAGATTGTTGTTGCGGTCGAGCGGACATTGCAACGCGTCTTCAACTATGACGGTTCGCTGATTCCAATCCCGGTCAGGACCGTCGTGGCCCGACGACGACTTGATCGGTGCCGGCTGCAATGATCGATTTTCCAAATCATAGTCGTTCATACGACCAAACGCGGCGTGCCGTGCGATTTTGGGGTTACGATAGCGCCATAGAGGCATCATTTTTTGTAGCCGAAGATGCATTGACGAGAATTCAACCAGATGCCCGTCGCGACGAGTCGGGCTTTCTGAGCGCGTTCGATTCCAACCGTGATCTGATATGTGCCGCCGCAGCCAAGGTCTATGTTCGCGGGAGTAGAGGTTCTTATGATCTAGTTGTCGCAAACTTCTGAATCATTGCGCACGCAACCTTCAACCACAAACCGCTCAAGGTGGCCTGACGAATGCGAATTACAGACCCGGTCGTAACATTGCTTTTGGTCACCGCAATTGGCATCATCGCTGGGCTCTTATTCGACCGACTTGCTGGGCCGTCGTGGCTTGCCCGCCAGTTCTCCGGCTCGACCCGCAGCATCATCACGAGCGCGTTAGTCGGTGTCGCCGGTGCGTTCGTTGGCTATCACATCGGCCTGCTGCTAGCGCTCGGCGGCGGGATAGTGACATCGGTCATTGCAGCGGCGGTCGGTGCTGCTGTCGTGCTGTTTGGCTGGCGAATGGCTAAGTGATAATAGTCCCGATGGACCACGGCCCTGGCAGAGCAACGCTCCGCCTTGCGCTTAGCTCGCCAAGCGATTGGGATTCGACTGAATTCCGTCAGCGCGAACCCTCACAAAGAGAAAAAGGCGAGGTCGTTCAGGCTTGCCATTTATGCGCTCGACATGTGCCTCAATCTTCCTGGTGGCAAGCCATTGACGAAACGCTTCCGTCTGTAGGCGGTTCACGTATCCAATGGTCTTGCCATCAATTAGAAATACGACGGCGTTTGCATCATACTTATTTTGTGGCTCAGCTCGGACTTCAACCTGTGCGCCAAGCCTTACGATACCACCGGCTTCCTTGGCGTAATATCGAAAGCCTGCGACTTCGCTCATAAGGTCACAACACTCGGCACTCCCATTCAGGGGATCGACAAGAGAAAAGCCGTCGCTAGGAAGCGTGGCTTCGGTCCTGCCAAGCAATGAAAAATCGGAAAGCTGGAGACTTCCTCGAAGCCTGAAATGCTTCATATATTCAGCGAAATCCGAACGCCCGCGAGGCGGAATCCGACGGCGAAGCGCTTCGAGCACGCCAGAGGTGTGTTCCCGAACCTTGGTGCTGAATGCTGCATATCCAGCATACCCAAGAGCCCACATCTCTTCATACTTCTTCCCGTCGTTATAGCTCTCGAATTCTTGACCAGGTGCGAAGTAGCGGAATACATATCCGTCGTCGCTAGGCTTTATTACTCCGACTGCCCACCGGAAGCGGATTCCAAAGTGGTCGGGCGCCTGCCAAGCGAGATATAGAATCTCGGGATCACAAATATTTTCTAACCAGTTTTCCATATCAAATCTCAAGCACTGCCATAAGCTTGCGCTGACGTGCATTGATCAGATGCTCAACAAAACGCGCCCGGTTTTTAGTAAAGGCAAGCGCGCAATCAACCTGACACAACGCCTCAGTGATTTCTGTCACTCTCGCCGGATCGAATCGAATCATATTTCTGGCGGTTTGACTAGTGTCCGGGTAGTTCAAAACAAGCGCTTCTACGAGTTTCGCGTGCTGCGCTGGCCTGTCGTCCGACCTGATCCAGCTACAGTGATGAGTGCCGCGATCTACGTATGCAGCAAGCCGAACGTCGCCCCACGGCTGTGAGATGCTTTGTTCGGTTCTTTCGTAACCAAGGCTTGTCCCATTGTCGAAGGCTGGCGCAAGCCGGAATGTCCGTTGCCGGTCCTTGTCGACCCGAGCCAAGAAGCCCCAGTTGTCGGGGTGCCTGTCGGTATTTCCAATCAGCGCGTCGAAAACTAACGTCTTGGCCCACCACTCCCTCGCGTCAGCAATGCCAAGAGCTCGACAGATGTTCAGGTTTGATCTGAGGCTATGGGGACGTCCTCGCTTCTTGTCGATAAGCGACCTCTGCAACAGATCCGAGGCATGAAAGAATCTGTCGGGAGCTTCTTCCTTTGGGTATCCAAAGAAGAACTCGATCAAAGCTCCGAAAGTTCCATCAGCATCCCTACCGACGAATGCAGGGGGAACGTCAACCGCCAAAGCATGCGAGAACTGGGAGGCAAATATTTCGGCCCATAGTTGGCCGGCTTGCCAACCCTCAGCCTTCTTAAATAGATAGCGATGTCCCGATATCAATCCGGGAAAGTCATTATCTTCCGGACAAACCAAGAGCTTCTTTGGTTGAGAGCCTACCGGAAAAATAGGGTTGTCTTCGTCCGCGGCCCACCCGGACACATCAACGATGCCTATCGATTTTGGATCTATCACCGCAGATTCTTATCAAGTGACCAAGACGGAATTGGACAACTTCCCAGCGAATAGCCCACTAGTCAACAATCTGGCTCGGAAACGGCCGGGCGGCCAGGCGTGCACGTAATTTAGCAGCCTACCCGAATCTGCATTGTTGCTGCCATTTTCAAACCGTAGATCGCAAAGTGACCTACGAGTTGCATTCTAGTAACAAGTTAGACCGAAACGGCTCAACTTTCTCACATGGAACGTTGCCTCATCACAGCAACGCCCGCCGCTCGCGACGTCCCCTGACGTCACGCGGTCCCTACTGATCCGATAGGGTTTTCCGCTTCCGGGCGGAAAGTGTGGCTCGGAATAGGCACACAAGCGGCACAACCAGATATCCCTGCACCGTTCCGGGATAGTCCTTGGCACCGAGGCGCCGGCGTCCTTCACTCTATTAAATCAGAGTGACCCGCGAACGACATCATGGCCTCAATTCGAAAACTCAGAGGGCGATGGCAGGCGCAAGTGCGCCGCCGAGGGGTTCCTCCTCGCGCAAAGTCATTCGACACCAAGACAGCAGCGGAGCGCTGGGCTCGCGATCTAGAAGCAGAAGCTGACAAGAATGGCTGGGTCGCTGACACG
>DAIMKE010000909.1:0-3473 GCA_036721875.1 Bradyrhizobium sp.
ATGTCGGCAAGAGCCTGTGCGTTTCCGCCGACATGACCAAGCCGGATTCGATCGCGGCGCTGTTTGCCAAGGTGAAGGATACCTATGGCCGGCTCGACGTTCTCTTCAACAATGCCGGCATGGGCGCGCCGCCGGTCAATTTCGAGGACCTCACCCTCGAACAGTGGCAGGCGGTGGTGAACACCAACCTCACCGGACCGTTCCTGTGCACCCAGCACGCCTTCCGCATCATGAAGGACCAGAACCCGCGGGGCGGTCGCATCATCAACAACGGCTCGATCTCGGCGCATGCGCCGCGGCCGTTCTCGTCGGCCTACACCTCGACCAAGCACGCCATCACGGGCCTCACCAAGGCCTCCAACCTCGACGGCCGCATGTACGATATCGCGGTCGGCCAGGTCGACATCGGCAACGCCGCAACCCCGATGACGGATCGCATGGTCGCCGGCCCCGGCGTGATGCAGCCCGACGGCACGATGAAGCACGAACCGCGCATGGACGCGAAGGCGGTCGGCGATGCGGTGGCCTACATGGCCGGCCTGCCGCTGGACGCCAACGTGCTGTTCATGACGGTCATGGCCACCAAAATGCCGTTCGTGGGACGGGGGTAACACCGTCACCGGTCTCGATTCGCCTCCCCGTTGTTGCGGGCGAGCAGCGCTTGATCAAAAACTGCAAAACAACCCCATGCACAGTAGGCGTCAAGGGGATTGCGACGGTTGCCCGACAGGTCAGGTGACCGATGTAGGCTCCCGGGCTTCCACGGTCGTCATTGCGAGCCAACGGGTCGCGCGAATGCGCGCCCGATGACAGGCTCCGCGAAGCAATCCCAGACTGCGGCGACCGCGAGATTTCGGATTGCTCCATCGCTTTGCTCTCCGCAATGACGGCGGAGAGAGCGGCCCCCTACTCCAGCCGCTCCACCTTCCGCAGCGCCGGGAACAGCTTCATCCATAGCAGCGCGATCGCGATGGTGCCGACGCCGCCGAGCACGGCGGCCGGCACCGTACCCAATAGCGCGGCGGTGACGCCGCTTTCGAACTGGCCGAGCTGGTTCGAGGCATTGATGAACAGGAAATTGACCGCGCCGACCCGGCCGCGCATCTCGTCGGGCGTGGCAAGCTGCACCAGCGAGAATCGTATCACCACGCTGATCGTATCCGCTGCACCCAGCACCGCGAGCGCCAGCACCGACAGCCACATCCACTGCGACAGCGCGAACACGACCGTGGCAATCCCGAACACGATGACGGCCTGAAACATCCGCAGTCCGATGCGGTGGTTGATGGTGTGGCGTGCCAGCACGATGGTCATCAGCAGCGCGCCGACAGCGGGCGCCGCACGCAGGATACCGAGGCCGAGCGGGCCGGCTTCAAGAATGTCGCGGGCATAGATCGGCAGCAGCGCCGTGACGCCGCCGAGCAGCACGGCAAACAGGTCGAGCGAGATGGTGCCGAGGATCGCCGGGTTGTTGCGAATGAAGCGGACGCCGGCGAACACGTCGTCTGCGGTCGTATCCGGTTTCGCGACTTCCTGCCGCGCCGCGTGGATGAATCCGGTGAGGAGCGCGCCGACCAGCCAGAACACAACAATGATGAAGTAAGGCAGGCTCGGCACCAGCACATAGGCAAAGCCGCCGAGCGCCGGCCCGGTGATGGTGGCGACCTGCGCCGCACCGGAGGAGATCGCGGTCGCGCGCTGCACCAGGCCGCGCGGCGCGACCAGCGGCAGCAGCGCCGCCGTGGCGGGGCTTTCGAAGGCGCCGGCAATGCCGATCACGAAAGTCGCGATGAATATCTGCAGTTCGGTGAGTGAGCCGGCGTAGGTCGAGACCGCCAAAAACAACGCGGTTGCGGCCTCCGCGATCTGGCAGAGCTGCACCACGCGCTTGCGCTCGAACCGGTCGGCGGCGTGGCCGGCGACGAACACCAGCAGCGCCGTGGGCAGGAACTGCACCAGCCCGACCATGCCGAGCTGAAAGGCGCTGCCCGTGATGTCGTAGATCTGCCAGCCGATCGCCACGGCCGCGATCTGGCTGGCGAAGCGCGACAGGCTGCGGGACAACAGGAAGAACAGGAACGGCCCGTGCTTCAGGAGATCGCGGGCGCCCACGGGCGTGGTGGCAGACATGGCCGAGCGGTGGCGGAGGCCAGAGCTGTTGTCAATGGCCGCAGTTGACGAGCTCCCGTGCCCCGGACGCAACGCGGCGGTAAGTGCTGCGCTGCCGAGCCGGGGCCCATTTCGCACCGGGAAAGATGGGTCCCGGCTCTGCGTCGCGTCATTTCATGCCGCGCCGCGTCCGGGACACGCGCCGGGTTTTCACGTCAGCGCCCCGCTGGCATAATCGCACGCCGGGTTTGGGGGATTCATGCTGCAACTGCAATCGGCGTTCGGCGTGCTGGCGCTGCTGGCGATCGCCTGGGCGCTCAGCGAGAACCGCCGCGCGGTTTCGTTGCGGCAGGCCGCGGTCGGGCTTGCCGTCACCGTCGTCACCGCGCTGGTGTTGCTGAAACTGCCGCCGGTGGCAAAGGCGTTCGGCGCCATCAACGACGCCGTCAACACGATCTCGGCGGCATCGCGCGCCGGCACCTCGTTCGTGTTCGGCTACGTCGGCGGCGGCGCGCTCCCATTCGACCTCAAGACGCCGGGCGCGGATTTCATCCTGGCGTTCCAGGCGCTGCCGATCATCCTGGTCATGAGCGTGCTCACGACGCTCCTGTTCTACTGGCGCGTGCTGCCACTGGTCGTGCGCGGCATGGCGTGGCTGTTGGAGCGCACGCTCGGCGTCGGCGGCGCGGTCGGCCTGTCCGCGGCGGCAAACATCTTTCTCGGCATGGTCGAGGCGCCCCTGTTCATCCGCCCTTATCTCGCACAGCTCACCCGCAGCGAGTTGTTCATGGTGATGACCGGCGGCATGGCCGGCATCGCCGGCACCGTGCTGGTGCTCTACGCGACGTTCCTTGCGCCGCTGATCCCGGACGCTGCGGCGCATTTCGTCATCGCGTCCGTCCTCGGCGCGCCGGCCGCCATTCTCGTCAGCCTGATCATGGTGCCGGAAACGTCCGACAAACGCACCGGCGGCGCGCTGGCGGATCCCCGGGTCGCTGGCGATCCCGATACGCAGACGTCGAGCACCATGGACGCGATCGTCAAGGGCACTACCGCCGGGCTTGAGCTGCTACTCAACATCATCGCCATGCTGCTGGTGCTGGTGGCGCTGGTCTATCTCGCCAACGCCATCCTCGGGCTGCTGCCCGAGATCGGCGGCGCAAGAATTTCGCTGCAGCGCCTGCTGGGGATTCTGATGGCGCCGGTGTGCTGGCTATTAGGCCTGCCGTGGCCGCAGGCGATCACGGCCGGCAGCCTGATGGGCACCAAGACCGTGCTCAACGAGTTGATCGCCTATGTCGAATTGTCGAAACTCGGCGCCAACGCGCTCGATCCGCGCTCGCAGCTGATCATGCTCTACGCGC
>DAIMKE010000910.1:0-3470 GCA_036721875.1 Bradyrhizobium sp.
TCGAGAACTTGACGCCAGCACCGCGACGTCAGGACCACACGACTTCGCCGTACGCTCGAGCCACACTCGTCAGTTATAGCTCTCGCGTCCACCGCATCTCACCGCGCGTTCGTGACGATGGCCAACGCCCCTCAGTCGGGTGAGACGGGCGGAATCAAATCACTGATTTGCCCGACGACGCGAGCGGAATGTTTTTGCACGAAGGGATGGACAGACTTTGAAGTGATTTGCCCGTCGGGTCGATTGGTCGCAGGCTACAATGCAATCCATCATTGCCAACGCAGCGAAGCAATCGATAGCTCGGCTAGCCGCGAGATGGATTGCGTCGTCGCTTCGCTCCTCGCAATGACGGATTCTCCGATGCGCAAATGCACATCGGAGAACGACGGAGAGACGGTCACACTGCGCGCAGCCCACGCGCCTCCGGATCAGGTGATCAGGAAATCCTGATAGGTCAGCGGCAACTTGGTGGAGAGCTCCGCGAACTGGACGGCCGCCGCAGCACCCGTTCCGTCCGGATCGTAGCTGAGCGCGCCGGTGTTGCTGTTGTAGATGATCCGGTCGGTCGAATCGTGGGCCGCCGTACCGACATGGAATGCCGACGAGGACATCGTGCCGGTCCGCGTGAATGCCGTGAACACGGCGTTTTCCAGGACGATCGTGTCATCCACGGTGGAGAAGTCCAGGATCTTGTCGATGGTTCCGGCGAGACTGGTGTCGAAGTAGAAGCTGTCACTGTTCGCACCACCGGTGAGAACATCGCGACCACTTCCTCCGTAGAGACGATCGTTGCCAGTACCGCCGAGCAGCGTGTCGTCACCCGCGCCGCCGTACAGGTAGTCCCTGCCGGATCCACCATCGAGCTGGTCGTTGCCGTTCTGCCCGTAGAGCCGGTCGTTACCGCCGAGGCCCTGGATCGTGTCGGCGTTGGCCGTGCCGTTGAGGGTCTCGCTCGATGCGGTGCCTGCGATCACGCCCGACGCGGGAGGCGGCGGTTCGGAAGGCGGAGGCTCGGAAGGCGGCGGCGTGGAGCCACCGCCGGTGGCGGGATCGATAAGGTCGAGCTTGACGTTCTTGCTGCCGACCGTCGTCTGCATGGTAGTGGTTTGAATGCCTGCGCCGGAGAACGTGACCGTGTAGGTCGCCGGCGGCAGCACCAAATCATAGCCACCGGAGCCATACGTCGTCGTGGTGTAGGTCGCGCCGCTGCTGCTCACGGCAGTCAGCGTCAGACCGCCGAGCCCCTCGCCCACGTCGTAGAAGCGGTCGCCATCCTGATCGTCGAACGCCACGCCGGTGAGGAACACGCCCGAACCGGACTTGGCGAAATTCTCGGTAACGAACGCGCTGTCACGGCCGCCGTAATCGCCGGTCTCGAAGCCAAGCCCGGCTTCGCGGTAATTGTCGTTGAGGATGTTGGCGCGATGGCCGGACGAGTTCATCAGGTTGGTATGCAGCAGCAGCACCTCGTCCTGGAGCCCTGCCGGCGACCGCGTCGTTGCGTACGCGATGTTCTCGCCCCACGCCCAGGAACCGGTGAATGCATAGCCCGCCGCGGTCATGCGCTGCCCCGCGCTCGATCCGCCCGAGCCCGTGTGCGAGAACGTGTCCGTTCCGATCATCCACTGGCTGTGGCCTTCACTGGCCTCGTTGAGATCGCCGTCGAAGGCGAGCGGCTGAGCGCCCACCTTCGCGCGTTCGGCATTGATCAGTTCAAGCAGGTATTGCTCATAGGTACTCGGCTGCGCCATGACGGAGTCCTCGCAGGGTGATGACAAATGACGATGTGCTGAAGGACCATTCGCGATCGATCTGGTTTCCCTGCTATTGGCCGAGTGTGATCAGTCGTTGGCACAATCGTGACCATTCATGGGAAATCGAGTTCGGTCATGCGTGACCAAACAACTTCGGAACTTCGGTGATCGCGGTTGCTGATTTTCGATTTGCGGCGTGTTCATTGAACGCGCGGTGAAGACGTATCGTTTACTGATGCGCACAGCGCTGCCCTCACCCCGCTCGTCATTCCGGGGCTCGCGAAGCGAGGGCCCGGAATCCATTGGGCAGCAAGTAACGCGGTGAACTGGATTCCGGGTTCGCGCCAAGCAACTGGCGCGCCCCGGAATGACGGAGAGAGAGAGAGAGAGAGAGAGAGAGAGGCAGAGAGATCAGACGATCTTCTGCGCCTTCAGCTTTTCCAGCTTGGCGTCGTCGTAACCGATCGTCGCCAGCACGTCCTTCGTGTCCGCACCGAGCAGCGGCGGGGCGCGATAGTCCTTCACGGGCGTACCGGAGAAGGTGATGGCGTTGCGGATCAAGGACAGCTCGGACTCGAAGGGATGATCGACCTTGACCCGCATGCCACGCGACTGCACGTGGGGATCGTTGAACACTTGCGAGAAATCGTTGATCGGCCCCGAGGGCACGCCGGCCTTCTCCAGCTCTTCCAGCCAGTAGGCCACCGGCTTCTTCAGGAACAGCCCGGCGAAGATCGCCATGATCTCCTTGCTGTGCACGACGCGGTCGTTGTTCTTGAGGAATCTCTTGTCGGTCGCAAGCTCGGGCTCGCCAAGCACCGCGCAGGTGCGCTGGAACTGCCCGTCATTGCCGACCACCAGCATCAGTTCGCCATCGGTGCAGCGGAACACGCCGGCGGGCATGCCGCCATTGCCCCAGGTGCCGCGCCGCGGCGGGGTCTGGCCGTTGACGAGAAAGATCTGCGCGTAGTGCGACAGCGAGGCTATCACGGTATCGAACAGGCAGACGTCGACATGCTGCCCCTCCCCGCCATTGGCCTTGCGATGGTAGAGCGCGGCCAGAATGCCGATCGAGGAGTTCATGCCGGTCATGTAGTCGACGATGGAGGGGCCGACCTTCATCGGTCCCGCGCCGGGCTCGCCGTCGAGGTGGCCGGTGACGCTCATCAGCCCGCCCATCGCCTGCAGGATCGCGTCGTAGCCGGCGCGCGGCGCGTAGGGGCCGGTCTGGCCGAAGCCGGTCACCGAGCAATAGATGATGCCGGGGTTGAGCGCCTTGATCGATTCGTAATCCAGCCGGTAGCGCTTGAGATCGCCGACCTTGTAGTTCTCCATCATCACGTCGCAGGTCTTGGCGAGTTCGCGGACGATGTCCTGTCCCTCGGGCGTGGCGATGTTGACGGTGACGGACTTCTTGCCGCGGTTGGCGCAGAGATAGAACGAGTTGTTGTTGTTCGCCTTGCCCTCGGGATCGGTCAGGTAGGGCGGGCCGAAGGCGCGGGCGTCGTCGCCGCCGCCGGGGCGTTCGATCTTGATCACTTCCGCGCCGAGATCGGCCAGCATCTGCGCCGACAAGGGGCCTGCGAGCACCCGCGTCAGGTCGAGAATTTTGATGCCCGAAAGTGGCAGAGCCGACATGAACTTCCTCCGAATCTTGACTGGTGGCGCGCGGACCTGCCCGGCGCGATGCGACATCCAGCCGATACACTATTGTGC
>DAIMKE010000911.1:0-3467 GCA_036721875.1 Bradyrhizobium sp.
TTATCGCGCTGGTCGCAGCGGGGTCTCGTCGCCATGGTGCTCGGCTTTCTGACCAGTTTTCTCGTCATTCGCGGTGTCGACCTGACGCGGCTGATGGTGACGCTCGGCATCGCGCTGTTGCTGGAAGCGCTGGCGGAACGCTTTTCCAACATCACCGGCGGCACCGACGGGCTGCAGGGCATCGAAATGGCGCCGATCCTCGGCCTGTTTCCGTTCGACATGTTCGGCAAAACGGGATTCTTCTATTCGCTGATCGTGCTGTTTTTGCTGTTCCTGCTGGCGCGTCGGATCGTGAACTCGCCGTTCGGCCTGTCGCTGCGCGCGATCAAGAACAATCCGCTGCGGGCGGCGGCAATCGGCGTTCCCGTCAACCGCCGCCTGATCGCGATCTACACGGTAGCTGCGTTCTACGCAGGAATCGCTGGCGCGCTGTTCACGCAGACCACGGCGCTGGCGTCCCTGGACGTGTTCTCGTTCGAGCGTTCGGCCGACCTGATGCTGGTGCTCGTGATCGGCGGCACCGGATATCTCTATGGCGGGCTGATCGGCGCGGTCGTGTTCAAGATGCTGCAGGAACTGTTTCAGACCATCACGCCGCAATACTGGATGTTCTGGATCGGGCTGGTTCTGGTCGTGATGGTGCTGGTCGGCCGCGAGCGCATCCATCGCTGGGTCCTGTGGGGGCCGAACCTCATCATCCGCCAGGTCTTCGGTCGCAAGGCCGTCGTTGCCGTTCCCGGAAGTGAGCCGTCATGACGATCGCGCTGGAAACCAGGGGCCTGGAAAAATCCTTCGGCGGCCTTCGCGTCACGCGCGACCTGTCGCTGAAGGTGGAGCAGGGCGCCCGCCATGCCTTGATCGGGCCGAACGGCGCCGGCAAGACCACCGTCATCAACCTGCTGACGGGTGTGTTGAAGCCCAATGCCGGACGGATCGTGCTCGAGGGCAATGACATCACCGACCTGCCGGTGCACACGCGGGTGCTGCGCGGGCTGTCGCGGACGTTCCAGATCAACCAGCTCTATCCGGATTTGACCCCGCTCGAAACCGTGGGGCTGGCGGTCTCCGAACGGCTTGGCCGTGGCGGCGACTGGTGGCGGCGGATGGGCACGCGCGACGACGTCAACCGGGAGATCGCGGAGACGCTGGCGCGCTTTCATCTGCTCGACGTGATGAACGAACTGACCGCGACGCTTCCCTACGGCAAGCAGCGCCTGCTCGAGATCGCGGTCGCGATTGCGACGAAGCCGCGCGTGCTGCTGCTCGACGAGCCCGCCGCCGGCGTGCCCGAGAGCGAGCGCCACGATATTCTGGCGGCGGTCGCGGCCCTGCCGCGCGACGTCACGGTGCTGCTGATCGAGCACGATATGGACCTGGTGTTCTCCTTTGCCGACCGCATTTCCGTTCTCGTCAACGGCGCGATGTTGGTCGAGGGGCCGCCCGGCGAGGTGGCAAGGGATCCGCAGGTCAAGGCGGTCTACCTCGGCGAGGCGGCCCATGCCTGATCTTCTTGCCATCGACAGCCTGCGCGCCGGCTATGGCGAGGCGGTCGTGCTGCCCTCGATGTCGCTGACGCTCGGCGAAGGGCAAGTGCTGGCGCTGCTCGGACGCAACGGCACCGGCAAGACCACACTGATCAATTCGATTGTCGGCATCACCCGCCGCTTCGGCGGCACGATCGCGCTCGGCGGGCAGGATATCACGGCGATGCGAGCGGACCAGCGGGCGCGGGCAGGGATTGGCTGGGTGCCGCAGGAGCGCAACATCTTTCGCTCGCTGACGGTTGAGGAAAACATGACCGCCGTGGCCCAGCCCGGCCCCTGGACGGTCGACAAGGTCTACCAGATGTTTCCGCGGCTGAGGGAGCGCCGCAGCAATTTCGGCAACCAGCTCTCCGGCGGCGAGCAGCAGATGCTGGCGATCGGCCGCGCGCTGACCCTCAATCCCAGGGTTCTGCTGCTGGACGAGCCGACCGAGGGGCTGGCGCCGATTATCGTTGAGGAATTGTTAAGGGCGCTGGGTGCGATTGCTCGCTCCGGTGGCATCTGCTCGATCATCGTCGAGCAGAATGCGCAAAAGATTCTGGGGCTCGCCGATCGGGTTGTGATATTGGAACGCGGCGCGATCGTGCACGATGCGGCAAGTAGCGCCCTGAAGGCCGATCCCGCGGTGCTCGAACGCTATCTCGGCGTCTCCGGCGCCGGTGACAAAGTGGAGCCCTGACGGGGCTTGGTGACCGATCATGAATGTGCGGTTGTGCAGTGTGGCCTTGATCGTAGTCGCTGCGGCTTGCGCCGGCATCGGCATGGCCATTGCGCAGGGGGCGCCTTCGAACATCTCCTCCGAAGTTAACATAAGGAGCGACTCAGCGCCGGGTTGGGTGCCGTCTGAAAATCAGAGACGGGACGTCATGAGCCTGGCCAGCAGGTACTTTTCCATACTCGATAAAGGCCAGTACGACAGCGCCTACGCGATGATGGCTGAAGTCAACAGGCGTTCCGTCCCCTTCCAGCAGTTCGTCCGTCAGAACGAGGAATTCCGTTCCCGATCGGGTCCGCTGAGGCAACGCAGTATCCTCAAGGTCACTTGGACTAAAGATCCTTCATCCGCGCCTTTGCGCGGTACTTACGCCGCGATCGATATCGCCAGCCAATACAGCAGTGTGGATAGGCATTGCGGATTTGTCGTACTTTACCAGAAGTCCCCCGGTGATAGTTTCGAGGTCATGCGGCAAGAGAGTAACTTCATCGACAACGTCACAGCGGAAAAAATAGAGCAGCAAAAGTCGCGTGCCGAACTCGACAAGTTGTGGAGCAAACTCGCTGCGAATTGTCCAAACTACAGCACAAATTTTCCGAAAAGTGAGTAGTCGATACGACGAGATATGAGCCGGCAGATTTAGCCGGGCCAAATGCAAACTGAAGGTATCTGGGAGTTGAAGCCATGCAGAGAACCAAAGCTCCGTTCCGCGCCGACGAGGTCGGCAGCCTGTTGCGGCCGCCGCGCATCAAGGAGGCGCGCGCCAGGCTGGAGAAGGGCGAGATCACGGCCGAGGACCTGCGCAAGGCCGAGGACATGGAGATCGAGAAGGTCGTGCACAAGCAGGCGTCGGTCGGCCTGAAACTCGCGACCGACGGCGAGTTCCGCCGCTCGTGGTGGCATTTCGACTTTCTCGCCAGGCTCACCGGCTGCGAACTGTTCCACCCCGACACCGGCATCCAGTTCGCCGGCGTGGAGACGAGGCATGACGCCGTCCGCGTGATCGGCAAGCTCGACTTCCCGGATGACCATCCGATGCTGGATCACTTCCGTTTCCTGAAGAAGCACGCCGACAGGGCGCACGTCACGGCCAAGATGACGATCCCGTCGCCCGCCGTGCTGCATTTCCGCGGCGGCCGCAAGGCGATCTCGAAGGAGGTCTATCCGGATCTCGAGGAATTCTATGCCGATCTCGGCAAGACCTATCG
>DAIMKE010000912.1:0-3466 GCA_036721875.1 Bradyrhizobium sp.
GTTCAGCACGTCTTCGCGTATGGGTCGATAAGGGCAACGATTGGAGCGCCGTCGACCGCCTCGTCCTCTGGGCGCTCGCAACCCAGCCTCGAAACTCGAAAGATCTGGCAGAAGTAGCGAGAATTCCTGCCCGCCTGCTGAACGGATTGATCCTTCGCTTGATGCGGGCTGGTTGGGTTGAACTCGCGACAAACAGTCAAGGAGCGGCCTTCCGCATCAGCGCGGCAGGACAGGACGCGCTGACCAACGCCGAAGAGCTTCCGAGTGTCCCTCGTCCGGGTTCACGCCTGCTCACCTTCACAGTCGAACCGTTCACACTGCGCGCCTTCGGACAACGAGACCTCAAGCCGTACCGACCAACCGACGTTGCGAAAATTCGCAAGGAGTATGACGTGCGTGAAGTCCTCGTCGACGAGGCGTGGTCGTCGCTGCCCGGCTGGAAGCTGCATGAAACGGCCGAAACGATCCTTAGCGATGTAGCTGGAGACGAGGAACTCACCCAGATCGACTTCAACAAGTCGACATTCGCGCCGGCCTACGCTCTCTTTACCGTCTCGGGGAACGAGATCGCTGGCTTACCACCTGACGCGCCCGGCGATCTCATTCGGGCGGTCAAACGCGCGGCTACCGAGACGAAGCCGGGCGCGGCGTTGCGGCTGCGCACCCCGAAATTGCCAACGATAGCGGGGGTTTCGGTTGCCGTACCGCCGATTGATAGAAACGATATCCTGCTGACAGGCCGGGAGCACGAGAATGCCTTGCTTTCGGCTCTCAAGAGGGCGCACTTCAGGGTCCTCATTCATTCGACCTTCCTCGACAGTGCCGCATTCGTAAGGCTGCAAGACGCGTTTCGGGAAGCTGCTGAACGTGGCGCTGATATCGATATCTTTTGGGGCGCCAGCCGCGACCCCGCCACCACAAAGCGCAATCTCGAGCAAGCGATCGAGATCAACCAGATCATCCAGAAAGATCCGATTCTAAGGGATCGCGCGCGCGCCCACATGGTCTGCACGCGTTCGCATGCCAAGCTTTTGATCGCCGACGACGGCTCGGTCGGTCGTTACATCGCGATCGTCGGGTCATGCAATTGGCTCTCCACGCAGTTCAAACGCGTCGAAGCGTCGGTGATTCTTCGACACGCGCATGCGATCGCTCATTGTGCTCAGGACTTTGCGGATCTCATACTCGCGGCCATCCCCGTGTCCGAGACGGTCGGTGAGCTGACCAAATTGGCGCGGGGATTGCGGAAACTGTCGGCCCCCAGCGGTGCGAGCCGGATCAGGATGGTCCGAGGCGACATGCATGATGAGGCCATTCGCTTTGCCCGAAACAATGCTGCGCACAGGATCATCGTGGGAGGAGATCGTCTGGGCCGGGGAGCCGAACCCAAGACGCTGGTACCGCTTGTTGCGGCTTACAAGCGCAATGACGTTGAAGGCATGATCTATTATTCGCGCGTATCAGCCCCGCTCCGCAAGGCGGACGCCACGGCGTTGAAGCGCGAGACCGAGGCAACCCGGGTGCGTTTCATCGAAGTGCCCGACGGCGAGCTCCACGGCAAGTTTCTGCTGTGGGACGCCGACGACGTCGTCGTGACCAGCCTGAACTGGTCGTCTGCGGATACGCGCCGCGACGCGCCATACGCGGAAATGGGGGTCCATCTTAGCGGTCCCGGCCTGGCCAACGATATTGCCGCGCGGCTGGAGCAGCTGTTGCAACATGCGCCGCAAAAGCATCGGGACGACAAACCACGAGCGGCTCGGCGACGGAGACGGGCAAGGCATTTGCGGCGAGATCGGGATCCCGCAGAGCGAAAGTGACGAGCTTGGCGATGGGACGACGAGGCATCGAGGGGATCGTGTCCGGCTTCGAGCCCGGTTTTGGCCAAAAACTCAAGTCCAGTTAGATTTTTCATGATATTTCCATTGAGGGAAGATTTTTCATAGGTATAATGATTTTTCGAAGGTAGCTCGGATTCAAGAGGGAAATTCACGGGCCGCAGGACTTTTCAGGGATTAGCCCCGTGGAGCACGATTTTTCAGGACCTGTGAGTGTTTTTCACGAACGGCGGTTGCCCGAAACGGCTACGCCCGTCGGCTATGCAGCGCTTATCCAGACTTATTCCCTTCCGGTTCCCATTCCCCGAACCCTCTGCGCTATCGGTACCCGCCACCGGATCATTGAGACTGACGGCTGGCGGCTCTACACGCCGCGCCATGCACCCGAAGCGACCCTCGAAGGACACCTGACCTTCGCGCTCAAATATGAGGGGCTCGATCTTGCCGTCCTGAGGAGGCTGTTCGCCGCCGCGAAGCCAAGCGAGATCGTAGACGTCGTTCGCGTCAAGCCGACCGGCATCTACACGCGCCGCATTTGGTTCCTCTACGAATGGCTGCTCGGCCGAAAGCTCGATCTGCCGGACGCGGATAAGGTCTCCTATGTCGATGCCGTCGATACCAAGCTCCAGTTTGCGGGAAGCGGCCAGAATTCAACCCGGCACCGCGTCTGCAACAATCTGCCGGGAACCCCGGCATTCTGCCCTCTCGTGTTCAGAACGGCAGCGCTGCAGCAATTTATAGCAGCCGATCTCAAGGCGCGTGCGCAGGCCGTCGTTAATAACGTGCCAAAGGACCTGCTCGCCCGCACGGCGGCGTTCCTGCTCCTCAAGGATTCCAAGTCGAGCTACGTCATTGAAGGTGAAAGGCCACCCCAAGATCGGATCCAGCGCTGGGGTCGCGTCATCGGCGAAGCGGGTCGCGTCCCGCTTGATGAGGCGGAATTGCTGCGGTTGCAACGCATCGTGATCGGTGACGAGCGTTTCGTCAGGCTTGGACTTCGCGACGAAGGCGGATTCGTCGGCGAACATGACCGTGAGACGCGCCGTCCCATCCCGGACCACGTTAGCGCGCGTCCCGAGGACCTTTCATCCCTCATCGACGGCCTCATCGCCTTCGATCACACCGCAGAAAGCGCCCTCGACCCGGTGATCGCAGCGGCCGTGCTGGCATTCGGCTTCGTCTATATCCATCCATTTGAAGATGGTAACGGACGCATCCACCGTTACCTGATGCATCACGTTCTCGCCCGTCGCGGGTTCAACCCCTCCGGCATTCACTTTCCAGTATCGGCTGCGATCCTCGACAGGATCGATGACTATCGCAATGTGCTCGAAAGCTACTCCCGCAGACTGCTGCCGCTTGTCCGCTGGGAAGCGACCGAGAAGAACAACATCAAGGTCCTGAACGACACGGGCGACTTCTATCGCTTCTTCGATGCGACACCGCATGCGGAATTCCTGTATGCCTGCGTACGCAAAACGATCGACGAAGACCTTCCGAACGAGACGGCCTTTCTGAAGAATTTCGACGCCTTCCGCGCAGGCATCGAGAACATGATCGATATGCCAGAGCGTACACTCCATAATCTATTGGGCTTCCTTCGCCAGAAGGGAGGCCAGCTCTACAAG
>DAIMKE010000913.1:0-3462 GCA_036721875.1 Bradyrhizobium sp.
GTTGGTCAGGCTGTGAAGCATGGCCGCGTTTTTGAGGATCACGGGCTCGTCGCCGGTGCCGGCCTTCCTGTAGTCGATCGACCGTCCCACAGCCGCCTGATGGCTGGTCACCTCGCTTACCAGGTGGTCGATCGAAATTTTGTCGAGGAAGTCGTCCTGCTGCTGTCCAAGTACGGCGAGCTTCGACAGGATGAGGCGGCACCTCTCAACCTGGCTTCTCAGGAGGGCGAGATCCTCCTGCACCAACTCTGTCGGGGGCAGATCGTTCTGGAGCTCTTTCGCGACGAGTGCGATGGTCGCCAGCGGCGTTCCCAGTTCATGAGCTGCAGCGGCGGCTAAGCCGTCGAGCTGACTGAGGTGTTTTTCCTTCTCAAGGACGCGTTCAACGGCGACGAGAGCGTCGGAAGCCCGCTGGCTCTCTGAACTGATGCGTGCCGTGAATACGGCGCACAGTCCGATGGTGAATGCGAGCGCTCCCCAGATGGATGTCGTGAGCAGGATCGGAAAATCCATCGGTTGCTCGCCAAACCACGGGAACGGCCGGTGAAAGAAAATCAGAGCGCATGACTGGACAAGAGCAGCGATGCTGAGAGCGAAGGTGATGGCACCGGGAAGCGCAGTGGCTGCAATCAGGATCGGTATGGCGTAGAGGGTCACCAGCGGATTGCTGAGGCCGCCCGTGAGGAACAGGAGGGCGGTAAGCAGCGCGATGTCGAATGCGAGAATGGTAGCCGCGGCGGAGATCCTGACGTGACTACCCTTCGGCTGACTGCGCCCCAGTACGACGTTCAGAACGGCGGAGGTCGCCGTCAGGAGCAGGCAGAGGCGATAATTGAAGGTGAGGTTGAAGCCTACGCTCGCCACGAGGATCGCCATGGTCTGGATTGCGATGGAACACCACCGCAAGTCCAAAAGCGTGTCGAGGCGAAGGCGGCTATCCGCCTCGCCAACTTTGCTGGTCATGTTGGGCTCGAATTGCGTTGGGACGACAAATTGCTGCCGCCCACAGTGGGGATTGAGCCGACGATGGTCAGCTTGCGATCGAGAGCTCCCGACTGGCAGGAGCGTCCTGGATTCGTTTGATCTGCTGCTGGATGCTCGAGACGTCGATGTAGGTATCCGCCTCGCGCCGCAGCTCGTCGGCGATCATCCCAGTGGTCGAGACGACGGTGACGTGAACGCCCTTTCGTTGGACGGCTTCGACCAGGCGCCGGAAGTCACCGTCGCCTGAGAACAGGACGAGGCGCTCGAGCCGGTCGGCCATCTCGACGCAGTCGACCGCGATCTCGACGTCCATGTTCCCCTTGCGGCGAATTTCGTCGGCGGTCTTGAACTCCTTCACGGGCTTCGTGACGACTTTGAAGCCGTGGTAGTCCATCCAGTCGAGGGTCGGGCGCAGCGGGTCGTCTGCGCCGTCAAGGACTGCGGTGTAATAGTAGGCTCGCGTGTTGGGCGAGCCATTGGAAAAGTGCTGAAGCAGCCTTTTCCAATCAACGCTGAAGCCGAGATTTTTGCAGGCAAAATAGAAATTTGGTCCGTCAATGACGAGAGCGGCGCGCTCAACCGGCTTCATATGAAATGCCCTGAAATTAAAATCTAAAATGGGCCATCTAAAAATCGATGGGATATACTCGTATAATCCACTTTCCGAGGGCGCGGAAGGAGGGGCTATAAATGTTTTTCAGCGCCAATATTTTAAGAGGAATTTATTGCGCCCTCTGCTTTGGCCCGGCGCGCGTCTGCCAGCGTGCTGCAGAGGGTGCGAGCGACCGAATGATCGCCTCGATCTCGTCGTAGGCGGGGTGTTCCTTCGGTTGGTCCCTCGCGACTGTGAATTCCCTGTTGTCGATCGACACAATTGTGTCGTGCCTGTCCGAGTGCCGCTTGGTTTCGCGCCGAATGGATATGCGCGTGGCGGACCTGAGCGACGTGACCATATTGAACCAGGCGCTGTCATCGATGACGTCGAGCTCGCTGAGAGGGCTTTGATGGAGCAGTTGCGTCTGGATCTGCCGGAAAGCTTCGCGAAAGGCCGAGCTCCCGGAACTCGCGAGAGCGACAGCCGGCATAAGGCGCATGGCTCGCATCATGCCAGGCAGCAAGGCGATATCGAACGATAGGTTCAGCGCGGGGCGGGAGGTCGGGTCATTGGCCATCGAAAGTCCGTCAGATTAGCGCCATTTGAGCATGCTCGACGTCTGTTCGGGTTGCCGGGAGGTCGACCCGACGCGCCTCGGCTTTCCAGACTGCGAGAGTCTCGGCGGTGACGCCGGGCAGATGGGATACCAGATCGGGGAACGCGGTCTTCAGCCGTTCGCGTCTAAGATCCTCGTAGAACAGGTCGCACCCGCTGAATGACCGTCCCGTCTGGATGGCGGCCACATGGGTGGTGCCGGACCCGGAGAAAGGGTCGATCACGAGGTCGCCGGGCATGCTGTAGATCTGCATTGCCCGGCGGGCCAACTCGAGAGGAAACTGCGCGGGATGCCCGGTCTTTTCCGGGTGATTATGCCCGACGTTGCCGATCGCCCAGACATTGGTCGGGTGCGCGCCGAGATAGTTCGACGAGATCTGCCCCTTTCGCGGTCCCTTGAACGCGCGCTTTCCTGGCTGCTTTTGCGGCTGCCGGCCAGGCGTTGGGTTGAATACGCGTGGTTCGCCCTTCGAGAAGATCAGCGCCGTTTCGTGGCGCTCAGCAAGCCGGCGCTTAGGCGTTAGCCCGTGGGGGATTTGCCAGATGACGCGGGATTGAAACCGGAGGCCGCACCGCTTGATGTGATCGAACAGCAGCACATCGAGCGGGGTGAGCGTTCCTGTCTCGTCTCTGGTTGAGCCGAGCTGGAGGAAGAGCGTGCCGCCGTCGCGGATGACGCGGGAGGCCTCGCAAATGATCTGCATGAGCCAGCCGATATAGTAGCCATACCGCATGGCATCTGCCGAAGCTCCGCCGCCGTAGCCGACGCCGACGTTATAGGGCACGGAACTCAGAATCATCTGCGCGGCGTCGTCGGGAATCCCTTCGAGATAATCGAGGACGTTCGCGGTGGCGGTTTGCTCGAGGACCGCTTTGAGCGTTTCGAGCCGACGCCCATCGCGCTCTCGGGCGCGCTCATGAATGCGATGCTCGGTTTTCCGAGCACCATGCTTGAGAGCAATCCGGTAGACCGTTCCACGGCTGCAGCGATGCCTTTTTGCGACGTCCTCGTAACTCATGGTCGCGAGATCGGCGAGCATCTGGGTCTCTGACGGGTCGTCCATGTCGATGCGGTCATTCATGCTGCGATCTTCTCGATGGTGACAGCGTCCCAGCCGAATTTCGTCGGATCGATGGAGATTTTCAGGTTGCAGGCGCCGGCGTTCGCGATGGCGTCGACGTCATAGGAGTAGAGGATTTCGCGTACGCGATCTCGTATCTCATCGACGAAGTTCTCACCTTGCTTTCCGGTGATGGCGCCGACGAGG
>DAIMKE010000914.1:0-3461 GCA_036721875.1 Bradyrhizobium sp.
GTCGGAATCAATTCCGGCTCCGCGACGAGCCTTGCCCGATCCCGCCCGTGTGTCGCCAAATGCCACAGGGATGATCCGATCGCGCTCCAGGTGGTGTCGATGCCGGCCACCAGCAACAGCCGCAGGGCGCCGAGAACCTGACGGTCCGAGAACTGCTCGCCATCGGGAGAACGCGCCGTAATCAGGAAGCTGACGAGATCCTCACCCGGGTTTTCGAGGCGTGCCTTGATCTGCACCTCAAAATACGCGGCGATCGCCTCCTCCGCCTGCCGGAGCGCCTGCTCGTCGGTGACGCCGGTCTGCAGCGCCATCGTGATCCATTCGCGGAACTGATCGCCGTGCTCGGCCGGAATGCCCAGCATATGGGTGATGATGAGTACCGGAATGTTCTGGGCGTAGTCGACGGCGCCGTCGCACCCGCCGCTGGCGACAAAGCGATCGATCAACTCATTGCAGACGACCCGCGCCTTCACTTCGAGCTTCGCCACGGCCTGAGGCGTGAAGGGAGGGATCAAGGCCATCCGCATCGGACGATGGTCAGGCGGATCCGATGTGATCGGCGGCGAATTCACCCGATAATCGCTCTCGCGGACGACCACGCGCCGGGACGAGAAATGCTCGTAGTCGTAGGCGATGTCGCGGATGTCCTGATAGCGCGTCGGGAAGTAGACACCCTTGTAGCGGTCCGTATGGGCGACCGGGCAACGCTGCCGCAATCCATCCCAAATTCCGTAAGGATCGATCGTCCAGGCCGGATCGAGGTGGTCCCAATCCGTGGCCCAATCGGCAACCGGCGGACGTGCGGTCATGCTCACTCCCGGGTAGATTTCTTGCGGGGCCGATTGGCCTTTCCGATCGGCGTGCGGCATGATATATCAGTTAATATATCAGACGTGTTACGTCAACGTGATTCGAGCCGGGACCAGACGCCTTGTCCAAAGCCTCTAGGAAACCCAAAGCGCACGCGCCCGGCCCGGCGGAAGCCGAAAGTCTGACCGATCGGGCCTATAAGCTGCTCGAAGAAATGCTCGCCACCCTGCAATTGCCCCCCGGAACGCCTGTATCGGAGGCCGAGCTTTCATCCCAGCTCGGAATTGGCCGCACGCCGGTCCGCGAAGCCATGCAGCGGCTGGCGCGGGAACGGCTTCTGCTGGTTCTGCCCCGCCGCGGCTGCATCGTCACGCCGACCAGGCCCGAGGAAGAGGTGATGCTGATCGAGACACGGCGCGCGATCGAGACGCTGGTGATGGAGACGGCGGCCGCACGGGCGAGCGAATCCGAACGCAGGCAGTTCAGCGAGATCGCCGCGCGAATGAAGACCGCGCTGCGCACGCACGACTTTGATGCCTTCGCGCGGCTCGATGCTGAATTCAATCGCCTTTGCATTGCCGCCTGCCGAAACGAACTTGCGGGTTCGATGATGCAGGTGATCGCGCCGCTAAGTCGCCGCTTCTGGTTTACGCATCACGGCCGAACACTGTCGAAGGAAGGCGTGGAAGCCCACATAGAGATCGCGCTTGCGTTGTCGCGCGGCGACGCCAAGGCGGCGCTGTCCGGAACCCAGCGGCTGCTTCGCTATGTCGAGAGCCGCATCGGTCAATCCAGCGTGACGGCCTGAGAAGGATTATCGCGCGGTCAGCCCGATCGCTTCTTGCCGCCTTCGAAGACGGTCATTCCGGCGGCGGGATCGAGGTCAACATCGGTCGCTTCGGTCAGGCGCGCCATCGTCATGTAGAAGCCGATCGCGAGGATGGACTCGACGATCTCCTGTTCGCTGAAATGCTGACGCATCGCGGCAAATACCGGCTCGGCAACGCGGACATTGTCGATCACTTCCCGGCCGAACGCCAGCAGCGCCTGCTCGGCGGGGTTGAACGCAGCATCATCGTAGCCGCCCTGTTCGATGCAATCGATCTGTCGCTGGGTGACGCCGACGCCGAGCGCGATCGGGACATGCTGCCGCCACTCGTAGACGCCCTTCTCCCGCTGCGCGACCTGCAGGATCAGCAGTTCGCGATTGACGTGGCTGAGCTTTTGCTTGTGCAGAATCGAATTGGCGTAGCGCATCGCCGGAATAAAATTGGCCTCGGCATGCGCCATCATCCGGAAAATGTTCAATACGACCGGCATCCTGTCAAAGGACGCGCGGATATCGCCGCTGGTTACCGCCGGGTCGATCAGGGGTAGTCTCGCCATCCGTCTCTCCTCGTCTGGTTCTCGTTGATGCGGAGACTTCCGCGTTTCCTGCAGGTTACGTCACAAATGCCGCGCGCGCCTCAGCGCTTGACATCCCGGATCGGATCGGAGCCGTCCCAACCGGCGGCGACTTTGCGGATATGTTCGAAGAAGCTCCCCTTGCTGCCGCTGATGTCTGAAATCTCCACCACGGTGCCGGGATGGGCCTGCGTGTCGAAATAGGCAAAGCGCCCCTTTTCGCCACCAATCTGGCCTTCGTGCCCCACCTTGTAACCAAGCCCGAGCGCGCGGTCGTAGAGTTTCTGATACTCCCTGGTCCAGTACGACATGTGCTGCAGGCCCTCGCGCCCGGAGTCGAGAAACTCCTTGTACATCGAGGGCGCATCGTTGCGCTGCTGGATCAGTTCGATCTGGAGGTCACCGGAATTGGCGAGCGCAATGCTCATCTCCACAGCGGAGTCCTCGCCCCGGTGGCGGAAGTAATCGGTCTTGACCCGATCGATATAGTACCAGGGCCCGACGCCGATCACATTGACCCAGTGATCCATCGCAGCCCGGATATCGCGCACCACATATCCATTCTGGCAGACCGCCCCAAAGATTCGACTCATCACGCCCTCCCGTCTGCTTGATTTCGCGCTTCAGCCGATCGACCTGCCGCCGTCGATCACCAGTTCCGTGCCGGTGACATAACGGCTCTCGTCGCTTGCGAGCCACAGGATGCCGTTGGCGATGTCCTCAGGTGCGGCCTTGTACCCGAGCGGCACGGCGCGTTCGGTGAGCTTGTCCAGCGTCGGCCCCCGCTCCCGTCCGCCAGAACCGTCCTCGACAGTGCCGATCAGCGTATCCCAGATCGCGGTTTCGGTGATGCCGGGATGCAGTGAGTTGACGCGCACGCCGTCTTTGGCCGCCGCGCATTCCAGCGCGACCGATTTCGTGAACAGCCGCACGCCGCCCTTGGTCGCGCAATAGCCCGCGAGATTCGGCGAGGCCTTGATGCCTGCAATCGAGGAAACATTGATGATGCTGCCGCCCCCGCCGTGGCGCATCAGCGGCAGCGAGTGCTTTACGCCGAGGAAGACGCCGTCCAGATTGACGGCCACTTGCCGTCTCCAGTCGGCGAACGACATGTCGACGACGGGCGCCGAGAGGCCGATCCCGGCATTGTTGACGAGAACGTCCAGCCTGCCGAACCGCGCCCGGGTCTGGGCCACGACCGACTGCCAGTCTTCCTCGCGCGTCACGTCGTGGTGGTAGTACTCGCT
>DAIMKE010000915.1:0-3460 GCA_036721875.1 Bradyrhizobium sp.
GGCGTGACGCGTCAATCGGTCACCGTCAGCCTCAAGCGATTCACCGAGCTTGGCATCCTCCACGCGCATGGGGCCAATCTCGTGATCAGCAACGCCGAACTCCTGAGCGAGATCCGCGACGGCAAGCTGGCCAAGGCGGCCGCGTCAGACGACGCCTGAGCGTCCCAGTGGGGGGTACGTCCAATTTGTAGCCGGATCGCCCATTCAGTAGCCAAATCGAGCGTCCAACCTGTTCATTATTTGAGCATCGGATATTTCTTCGCAACAGGTTGCTGGTTCGATGCGTTCCTCGTTTCGGATTCCAAGGCTGCCGTTCAGAGTTTGCCCACCGGACGTTTCGACGTCCCCGATGGAAGCAAACGAGTGCACGGCAATGGCGCCCACCTCTCTCGCTCACCACACCGCTCGCGAACCGAGCCTGCTGCGCGGCGTCGGCACGGGCCCGCTGGTATATCGCTTGCTCCACCAACCCTATCAAACCCGTCACCCTGCTCATCGCCGAGCAACCCTGCTGCGGAACATCGCGGGAGGGGGACTTCGCATGGGCATCGGGCGACAAACAGCACAGTTTGGTTCGAAAGGATTTGTTCGATGAGCGTCGGCCCTGCGTCAAAACTCCCTGGCTTCCTTCCCTTGCTCGTTGCGGCGATCATCGGCTTCGTGCCCGCAACGGCGAGCGCGGAGACCCTTGAAATCGGCATCGGCACCCAGAACACCACGACCAATACCGTAACCGGCGGCGTGGTTTTGAAGGAGCTTGGCCTGCTCGAGAAGCACCTGCCGAAGACCGGCAAGTACAAGGACATCCAGTACAAGCTGAACTGGCAGAACGCCACGTCGGGCCCGCCGATCACCAACGGCATGATGGCCAACAACATCCAGATCGGCATGATGGGCGACTATCCGCTGATGGTGAACGGCGCCACCGGCCAGGCCACCAAGAACGAAACGCAACTCGTCGCCATTATCGCTTACAACGCGGTCGGCGGCGGCAACGGCATCGTCGTCCACAAGGAATCGCCGTTCTACGAACTCGCCGATCTCAAGGGCAAGAACGTGTCGGTGCCGTTCGGCTCCGCCGCGCACGGCATGATGCTGACGTCGCTGCAGAAGAAGGGACTGCCGCCGGACTTCTGGAATCTCGTTTCGCAATCGCCCGAAGTCGGCACCACCAACCTGCAGGAAAAGCGCATCGACGCGCACGGCGACTTCGTTCCGTTCGCCGAACTGCTGCCGTTCAAGGGGTTTGCCCGCAAGATCTATGACGGCGCCGAGACCAAATCCCCGACATTCCACGGCGTCGTCATCCGCAAGGACTTCGGTGAGAAATATCCCGAGATCGTGCAGGCCTACCTCGACGCCTTGATGGAAGCGAACGAATGGATGCGCAAGAATCCGAAGCTCGCGGCCGAGAAGATCGAGGAGTGGACCAAGATCAACAAGGAGGTGGTCTACATCTTCCTGGGTCCGGGCGGCGTGCACACGCTCGATCCGACCATCAAGCCGAAATGGATCGAATCCATCGGCGCGAACTACGCCATCCTGCAGAAGCTGAACATGATCAAGGAACTGAATGTCGGTGCCTGGGTCAACGACGGCTACGTCCGCCAGGCCTTCAAGGCCAAGGGGCTCGACTACGAGAAGCAGCTCGCCTCGTTCGATACCTACAACGTGGCGGGCACCGATCCGGTCTGCAACGTGCCGGTCGATAATCCCCGCAAAGTCGGCGAGATCTGGATCCAGGGCGGCGATATTGTGCCGTTCAGTTCCCCGGCCTGCACGCTGCTCGGCGTGAAGAAGTTCACTTCCGACGGCAGAAAGTTCAATGCGGTCTACATGGTCGACAACGAACTGGGCATCAAGGTGTTTGCCGACGCCGCGTTCTATTCGATCGGCGGACAGGACCCGAAGAAGCCGGATGTCGTTCCGTTCCTGCTCAAGAAGGACGCGGAAGCGTACGCAGCCAAGAACGGCGGCAAGCTCGCGACCTACGCCGAAGTCCTCAGCGCCATCACCGTTGGACAATAGGAGCCATCGATGGGCACCGTTTCAAGCGCTAAAGTCATAGCGATCCCGAGCATGGAAAAGCGCCCGGAGCCGACGACCGCGGCCGCGACGGAAGCACCCGCCAAGGCTTCGCCGGTCACCTCGAATTTGCCGGCTCCAGCTGTTGAACCGAACCCGACAACGGTTTCGCTACGCAAGGTCTTTCAAGGCCTGTTGGCGAAATTCACCCGCGAGCGGCTTATCACTGCGTTGCTCGGTGGCGTCTCGATCGCGGCGTTGTTCCTGTTCTGGTACCTCGGCACCAAGTACCGGCTCGAATTCTACATTCGCTTCAAGAACGTGCCGACCCCCTACGAAGTCTATCAGCAGTTGACGCAGGTCGGGCTGTCGAACAAGTACCTGTACAATATCGCCATCAGCGTGCGGCGCATCCTGATGGGCTTCATGATTGCGATTGCGATCGGCGTGCCGCTGGGCCTCGCCATCGGCAAGTACCGGCGGGTGAGCGACTTCTTCATGCCGGTGGTCGAGATCCTGCGGCCGATTCCTGCCATCGCATGGGTTCCGATGTCGATCATGCTCTGGCCCAACAACGAAGCCAGCATCGTCTTCATCACCTTCATCGGTGCCTTCTTTCCGATCCTCCTCAACACCATTCACGGCGTTCATTCGCTCGATGGCGTGCTGATAAGGGCAGGGCGTTGTCTCGGCGCCAGCGAGGGCCGGCTGCTTTGGAATGTCATCCTGCCCGGCTCGCTGCCGCATATCTTCACTGGTCTTGCGGTCGGCATGGGCGTCGCCTGGGTGTCGCTGATCGCCGCGGAGATGATCTCCGGGCAGTTCGGTGTCGGCTACTTCACCTGGGAAGCTTACTCGCTGGTGAATTACCCCGCGATCGTGCTCGGCATGATCACGATCGGTGTACTCGGGCTGACCTGCAGTGGAATCATCCGCATGGTCGGCGTTCTCATGATGCCCTGGCTGGCATTCGCACCTGGGAGCAAGCGATGACAATGGCAATGACCAATACTCAGGTGGACAAGGGCTTCATCGACGTTCGCAACATCGGCGTCACGTTTGGCGACAATGACAACAAGGTTGTCGCCGTCGAGAATGCTTCGATCAATGTGCAGCCCGGCGAGTTCGTTTCGCTTATCGGACCTTCCGGCTGCGGCAAGTCGACCTTGCTTTCCATTGTCGCGGGCTTCCAGAAGCCGACGCAAGGAGAGGCCACGCTCGACGGCAAGGCGATCACCAGGCCCGGCTCGGATCGCGGCGTCGTTTTTCAGCAATACTCGCTGTTTCCATGGCTGTCGGTTCGAAAGAACGTCGAGTTCGGCCTGAAGATGGCCGGCGTTGAACAGAGCAAGCGAAACGTCACCGCGCGCTCGCTGCTCGATCTCGCAGGACTTCTCTCGTTCGAGAATCATTATCCGGACCAGCTCTCCGGCGG
>DAIMKE010000916.1:0-3459 GCA_036721875.1 Bradyrhizobium sp.
CGATCCGCGCGCGGATGTGCTGAAGGGTGCGATCGAGCGGCTTGCCAGCGAGGGGACCGATTTGCCATTCGCCGGCGAGGTCGAGGCCTATATCCGCGGCGCGCTGCGGATAAAAAATCCGGAGCGTCCGCTCGACACCAATGTGGAGTTCTTCACCGCGATCCTGCTGGACGCGCTGAATATCCCGCGGCAGGCGTTTACGCCGATCTTTGCCGTGGCCCGCGCCGCGGGCTGGACCGCGCACGCCCGCGAGCAGCAGCGCGGCGGGCGGCTGATCCGGCCGAGTTCGGCGTATATCGGGGCGATGCCGGGGTGAGCAGCGTTCGAAAGCGACGGCGCGCTACGCGCCGCGCACGACCGTCTTCAGATAATTATACGCCTTGATGATCTCGATCAGGCGATCCTCGGTGGAGCGGTCGCCACCGTTGGCGTCGGGGTGGTGCTGCTTGACCAGCGCCTTGTACTTCGCCTTGACGTCCTCGAGGGTCGCTTCGGCGGTGAGCCCCATCACCTGCAGCGCCTTGCGCTCGGCGTTCATGACCTTGCGGGTCTCTACCTTGGCCTCGGCGCCCGGTCCCGGCCGCCAGCGGCCGCGGCCGTTGAGTTCGGAGAACATGCTGAAGGGATCGGAGGCGCCGTCAAAATCCTCGGCCGCCTGCTTGCCCTTCTTGCCGGCGGTGTTGGCGCCCATCTTCCAGGTCGGGCGATGGCCGGTCAGCGCGTCCTTCTGGTAGCGCGCAACCGCATCGGCATTCATGCCCTGGAAGAAATTGTAGTTCTGATTGTACTCACGGACGTGGTTGAGGCAGAAGTGAAAGTACTCGCGGGAATTCTCGCGGCCCTTCGGCGCGCGGTGCGGGCCCTTGTTCTGGCAGCCCGCCCACTCGCACATGGCGGCTTCCTCGCGCGCCTGCGCCTGCTGCTTCGCGCTCAGCTTGTTGGGCTTGATGCGAATGGAATCGAAGAACTTGGATGAATCAATTGCCATGACTGACTTTGACTACGCAATGCCCGAGGCTTCAAGTCTTGACATTGCGAATAACTCCGTTCGGGTATGCCATTGACGAAAAACAGATACGGAATTATCTGCCGACATCATGAGCACCAGAGACATTATCATAAACAAGTTGCGTGAAGCTTTCTTGCCGGAAAGCCTCGACGTCGCCGATGAATCACATCTGCATGAGGGCCACGCCGGGCACAGGCCGGGCGGCGAGACGCATTTCAGGGTCTATATTGTATCTCCGGCCTTCGAAGGGAAGAGCCGGATCGAGCGCCACCGGATGGTAAATGCAACATTGGATGCGGAACTCAAGGGCTCGGTCCATGCGCTCGCCGTCAAGGCGCAGGCGCCAAACGAAGAATAAGGGTTGACGAGCGCACCGCGAGCGTGCCGGTCAACGGTAGCTTTCGCCCGGAACGGTGCGCGGGCGATCAGAACGCTTTCCCGGCCCGCCTCGGCTTCGGTTCCTCGGCTTCGCGCGGCAGCGGCACGATCTTCAATGCCGTGATGCGATTGCGCTCGCGGCGGAGCACGCGGAAGCGGCAGCCGTGGAAAGTAAAACTTTGGCCGCGCTCGGGGATCGAACGCGCCTCGTGAATCACGAGCCCCGCCACCGTGGTCGCCTCTTCGTCGGGCAAATGCCAGTTCATGGCGCGGTTGAGGTCGCGGATCGGCACCGAGCCATCGACCACCACGGAGCCGTCGGATTGGGCGCGGACACCGGCCACCACCACGTCGTGTTCGTCGGAGATATCGCCGACGATCTCCTCCAGAATGTCTTCCAGCGTCACCATGCCTTCGACTTCGCCATACTCGTCGACGACCAGCGCGAAGTGGGTCTTGCGGCGGCGAAAGGCCTTGAGCTGTTCGGACAGCGGCCGCATCTCGGGCACGAACCAGGGCGGCAGCATGATGGCCGACGCGTTGATGTGCGAGGTATCGCCTTCGGAGGCGCGGATCGCCCGCAGCAGATCCTTGGCGTGCAGCACACCGATGATATTTTCGGGCTTGTCGCGCCACAGCGGGATGCGGGTGTACTCGGTCGCCAATACCTCGCGCACCAGTTCGTCCGGCGGCAGGTCGGCATTGATCATCACCATCGCGGTGCGGTGGACCATCACATCGGACACTGCAAGGTCGCCAAAGCGGAAGACGTTCTGAATGTATTCGGCCTCACCGCTTTCCATCCCGCCGTGCACCGCCGATTCCTCCACGAGTCCCTCGATTTCGGAGTCGGTCAGAATTTCATGCGGCGAGGATTCCTGCACGCCAAGCAGGCGCAAAATCGCGCGAGAGGCGCTATTGAGCAGCCAGTTCAGCGGCCAGAAAATCAGATAGGACAAATGCAGCGGATACGCGATCCATTGCGAGACCGGCATCGGCTGCCTGATTGCCAGCGTCTTCGGAACCTGCTCGCCGATCACGATGTGCAATGAAGAAAACACCAGGAATCCGGCCATGAACGACACGAAGTGCAAGGTGCCTTGCGACAATCCGAGCGGGAGCAGCAACGGTTCGAGCAGCGCCGAAACGGTGGGTTCGCCGACCCAGCCGAGGCCGAGCGAGGCCATCGTGATGCCAAGCTGGCAGCACGCGAGGTAGGCCTCGATGTTGCCCATCATGCCGTGCAGCAGGCGCGCGCCGAACCGATCCTGCTCGACCATCGCCTTGATGCGGAATCCGCGGCTCTTCACCAGCGCGAACTCGGCAGCGACGTAGAACGCGTTGGCGGCGAGCAGCAGGAACGCCAGCAGCAGATTGAATGCAGTCGAACTCATGCCTGCCTCGCGACGGCCCCGGCCCTGCGCGACAACGCAACCATGCGAGGCGATCCCGTTTTCATCCCGACAGCTTCTGTTGCAGGAAGCCGCGAACCAGAGCCGGCTCGACGTCGTTGGCGACCACCGCGCGGCCGATCGCCTGCAGCAGGATGAACGTCAGCCTGCCGCGCTTGACCTTCTTGTCCTGCGCCATCAGCGCCATCAGGGCGTCGGCATCCGCCAGCCCCTCCTGCGCGAAGCCCGCAATGTCCTGCAATTGGGTCGGCAGGCCGACCGAAGCAAGGTGGCGCTCGACGCGGGCGGCGTCGGTATCCGAAATCATGCCGAGCTGCGCGGAAAACTCCGCCGCCAGCACCATGCCGACGGCGACGCCCTCGCCATGGAACAGCCGATCGGAGAAGCCGGTTGCAGCCTCCAGCGCATGGCCGAAGGTGTGACCGAGATTGAGCAATGCGCGCTCGCCGGTTTCGCGCTCGTCGCGGGAGACGATCGCGGCCTTGGCGCGGCAGGACGTTGCGATCGCGTGCTCGCGCGCGGCCCCTCCCGAAAAGATATCGGCATGGTTGGCTTCGAGCCAGCCAAAGAAGGCTTCATCGCCGAGCACGCCATACTTGGCGACCTCGGCATATCCCGCGCGGAACTGCCGCGGCGACAGCGTGTCGAGCACGGAAGTGT
>DAIMKE010000917.1:0-3454 GCA_036721875.1 Bradyrhizobium sp.
CACTGCGCAGGGAATGCCGGAATGCTCCGACTGTACCTGTATGCTCGTGTGCGCACTTTTCGCGCACTATTGCACACGAGACCGCGGGTGCAGCAAGCACCCGGCATTCCCTGCGCCCTCCTGATTTTTCGGGCGCGATGGATGGTCAAAGCTCGGGCGGAACACGCCGCGAGAACGCGGACGCATACTCACTTGTCATCACCCGCGAAGGCGGGTGATCCAGTATCCCAGAGGCAGGCATGATCGAGCCGAGCGAGCGCGGCGTACTGGATCGCCCGGTCAAGCCGGGCGATGACAGCGGAGTCCCCTCACCCCGCCTTCGCCAGCCGCCCCGCCTCGATCGCATCGATCTGCAGCGCGATGTAGCGCGAGTAGATCCTTGCCTGCGAGAACGCGCCGCCGACGAACCACAGGCCCGGCTGCGGCGTGCGGGTCCACATGTTGCGAAGCTCCGACGTCGTCTCGTCGAATCCCCAGACGCGCCCGACACGATCAGCGACATCCGCGCCGAACAATTGCGTGAGCAGATGATCGGGTCCCTTGTAGCCGGTGGCGAGCACAAACAGATCGGCCTTGCGCGTGGAGCCGTCGCGCATCCTCACGCCGTCTGCGACATACGCCTCGATATCTGCCGCCTGCACCAGCTTGATCCTGCCGTCGGCGATCAGTTCGGAGGCGCCGACGTTGAAGTAATAGCCGCCGCCGCGGGTGCGGAATTTCAGCGGCCAGCCGGTACCGTCCTCGCCGTATTCGAGGCGGAAGCCGGCGGCCTCCAGCCGCGTCAGCAGCGGGGCGTCGAGCCGCTTCACTTCATCGGTAACCAGCTTGTGCGCGAGCTTCATCACCGGCAGCGGTACGCCGGAATTGAGGATGTCACGGCTCGCAATGGGCGGGCCGTCGCCGAGATAGGTCCTGTCGTAGAGCTGCGCCGTCTCGACATTGACGACCATGGTCGGGCTGCGCTGAATCATCGTGACGTCGGCGCCGGCGGCTTGAAGCTCCTGGCAGATGTCATGCGCGCTGGTGCCGGTGCCGAACACCATCACCGGACGCCCGCGCCACTGCTTGCCCGCCTTGAAGCGGCTGGAATGCAGCACCTCGCCCTCAAAACCCTCGATGCCTTCGATGCGCGGGATGTTCGGCGTGCCGCTGACGCTGGTCGCGAGCACGATGTGCTTCGGGCGCAGCGTGCGGGCGGCACCTTGGTGCGTCAGCCGCGCGGTCCAGCGCTGCGCGGCATCGTCGTAGGTCGCGCCCTCGAACGAACAGCGCGTCCAGAAGTCGACCTCCATGATGTCGACATAGCTTTCCAGCCAGTTCGCGATCTTGTCCTTCGGGATGTAGTCCGGAAAGGTTTTGGGGAACGGCAGATAGCGCAGATGGTTGACCGGCGTCTTGTTGTGCAGCTTCAGCCCGCGATAGCGCAGGCGCCAGTTGTCGCCGATGCGCTCCTCGCGATCGATCACCAGCGCGGTGAGGCCGATTCGCTTGAGTTCGACCGCGACCGAAATGCCGGCATGGCCGCCGCCGACGATGAGCACGTCGGGATCGCGGTCGTCGTAAGCACCCTCCGCCTGCCGCGCTTCGCGCCAGTCGGGGCCGGCGAAATCACGGGTGGTGGATTCGGGGGCGCCGCCGGCGCGCGCCTCGCAGATGGCATCGAAATCGAGCGAGGTGGAAATGGTCCATGCCTTCGCGGTGCCGTCCGGCTGGCGCAACAGCCGCACCGCGCCGTAGCCCGAGCCGTTGACCGTATCGAAGGTGAAGATCGCCTCGTTCACGTCGCGGCCGCCGACCACGCCGTGGCGAGGCGCGAGCGCGGCATGATCGATCCGGAAATTCGTCGCGCGCACGTCCGCACTGCGCGCCAGCAGTTCCGCGACGACGGTCGCGTGGCCGCTGAAGGTTGCGAAATGCCAGGAGATGCCGAACAGGTTTCGCCAGTGGCTGTCTGCGACAAAAAGCGCCGACAGTTGATCCGCGGACCGGCCGGCGAGCGCGGCGTCGAACGCCTCGATCCAGCGCTCCGTAGTATCACGGAGCGCGTCGGCGGGCGGCACTCCCGGTCGGTCCAGCATGGCGGCGTTTCCCTCAAGTTTCGTCGATATCGGCCATCAGAGCGCAGCTTTCGCCCGATCACAACGGCCGACGCTGCGTTGCAAGGCGGCATGCGCACGGCGCAGGCCCGCCGGCGAAGAGCGGCGGTTTTACCAACCATTCAGCTATTACCCATAGGCTTTCAGGCCTGCCAGAACCGGCTCTAACGCTCAGGATGAGCGATGCTCGAACGATCCATCACCGATGAGGTCGAGGCCGCCATCAAGGCCGCCTCAGCCGACAAGCACCTCGAAACCGTCAGGCGGGTCACGGACCTGTTCCTGATGCAGGCCGACGGTTATACCGGCGAGCAGATCGAGTTGTTCGGCGACGTGCTGGAGCGCCTGATCAAGACCATCGAGATCCGCGCGCTGGCCGACGTCTCCGCCCGCATCGCGCTCGCCGAGATGAGCACGCAGCTCGCTTCCGTGAAGCAGGCGCCGCGGGGCGTGATCCGCCGGCTGGCGCGGCATGACGAGATCACGATCGCGCGGCCGGTGCTGACGGAATCCGCGCGACTGACGCCGGAGGACCTGGTCGAGCTCGCCGAGACCAAAGGCGAGCAGCATCTGCTGGCGATTTCCGGCCGATGGTGGCTGAACGAGGTCGTCACCGATGCGCTGCTGAGGCGGTATTATCCTTCCGTCAGCCTGCGGCTGGTCAGTAATCCCGGCGCCAAGATGTCGGCGGCCGGTTACGCCATCGTGCTGAAGCAGGCCGAGACCGATCCGGCGCTTGCCGTCGAAACCGGCATCCGCGTCGACCTGCCGGTCGATCTCAGGCAGCAATTGCTGCGCAGCGCGACCGAGGCCGTTCGCGAGCGGCTGCTGTCGCGGGCGCCGCCGCACATGTTCGAGACGATCCGCGATGCGATCGCCGCGGCAGCTTCCGGCGCTCACCGCGAGATGTCGCGCAGCCGCGACTTCACCGCCGCTGCCCGCTTCGTCGCCTCGCTGGCCAAACACGGCAAACTCACCGAGGCGGAGCTGCTTGGGTTTGCCAAGGCGCGGAAATATCCCGAGACGATCGCAGCGCTCGCCGAACTGTCCGCCTCGAGCATCGAGGTGATCCGCCCGGTCATGCAGAGCCTGCGCGACGATGGCGTGCTGATCCCCTGCCGCGTCGCCGGCCTGAAGTGGGAAACGGTCGCCGCCATCCTCGACAGCCGCTTCACCTCCGGCACCATGGGCCGCCACGAACTGGCGAAAGCCCGCGATCAATACGGGAAACTGACGCTGGAAAACGCCCGCCGCCTGATCCGCTTCTGGCAGGTGCGGCCGGTAGCGCCGGCAGCGAAGACGAATTGAGGGGGGACAAGGTAGCTGTCATTGCGAGGAGCGCAGCGACGAAGCAATCC
>DAIMKE010000918.1:0-3452 GCA_036721875.1 Bradyrhizobium sp.
CGTCGAAGGTGCTGTTGTGCACCGAATAGGCGCCGATCGCGCACAGCACCAGGATGAGCGGCGCGATGATGCCGAAGGGCACGCGGAGGATGGCGGCAAAGATCGGCACGCAGGTGAGCACGACGATGAGGCCGGCGAGATTGCCGAGATACATCGACGCGATCAGGCCCCAGACGAATTCCTTCTGCTCGACGAACAGCATCGGACCCGGCTGCAGACCCCAGATCAACAATCCACCGAGCAGGACTGCTGCGGTGGGGGAACCCGGCACGCCGAGCGAGAGCATCGGCAGCAGCGCGGCAGTGCCGGCGGCATGGGCAGCGGTCTCCGGCGCGATCACCCCTTCGATCTCGCCCTTGCCGAAATTGTTGCCGCGTCGCGCCAGGCGCTTGGCGATACCGTAGCTCATGAAAGATGCGGGCGTAGCACCGGCGGGCGTGACGCCCATCCAGCACCCGATCAGGCAGGAGCGCAGCGAGGTCATCCAATAGGCGGGGAGTTCCCGCCAGGTATGCAGCACCACGCGAAGGTTGATGCTGGCGTTGCCGCCGCGGAACGCCAGCCCTTCCTCCATTGTCAGCAGGATCTCGCCGATGCCGAACAGGCCGATCACGGCGATCAGGAAATCGAATCCGTTCAGCAGTTCGGTAAAGCCGAAGGTGAGCCGCAACTGTCCGGTGATGGAGTCGAGGCCGACGGCGGCGAGCGCAAAGCCGATCATCATGGCCGCGATGGTCTTGAACGGCGGCTCCTTGCTGAGGCCGACGAAACTGCAGAACGCCAGGAAGTACACCGCAAATTTTTCCGCGGGCCCGAACTGCAGCGCAAAGCCTGCGACCAGCGGCGCAACCAGCGTAATCATGATGACGGCGAACAGCGCGCCGACGAACGACGAGGTGAAGGCCGCGGTAAGCGCTTCGCCGGCCTTGCCCTGCTGCGCCATCGGATAGCCGTCGAAGGTCGTTGCCACCGACCATGGCTCGCCGGGTATGTTGAAGAGAATCGAGGTGATCGCGCCGCCGAACAACGCGCCCCAGTAAATGCAGGACAGCATGATGATGGCCGACGTCGGCGGCATCGAGAATGTCAGCGGCAGCAGGATCGCAACGCCGTTGGCGCCGCCGAGCCCCGGCAGCACGCCGATGATGACGCCAAGCACGATGCCGAGCACCATCACCATGATGTTGAATGGCTGCAGCGCGACTGCAAAGCCGTGAAACAGATTGACGAGTTCTTCCATCCCGATAATCCAGTCCTGACTGTGCGTCGATGTTACAGGCCGAGCCACTCTTCGACCGGTCCCTTTGGCAGCGGGACCATGAACCAGCGCTCGAAAATGAAGTAGGTGACGATGGGCATGCCGAATGCCACCGCCAGGACGGTGATCCAGCGGTATTTGCCCAGCCAACGCATGAACCATCCGATGAAGACGATCGAGGCGACGTATAGCCCGATGAAAGGCATGGAACCGACATAGATCGCTGTGGGAATGACGACGCTCAGCACCTGGCGAATCTGTCCCCACTCCGCGAACACCGCGTCGTCATGTTCGCGAAGTCCGTTCCACAGATTGATGGCGCTGGACGCGATGATGAACAGCCCGATGTAGAACGGAAAGAAGCCGGCGCGCGGGCCCTCGGCGCCCCAGTTGATGCCGGCCTTGACGCTGCCGACGATGACGATCACCCCGAACAGGGCGATCAACAGCGTGACGCCTGCTTCCACGAGTCTGTGGGGCGGGCCGGAATTGCTCGAACTGCCTGTTGTCATCGAAACTCCATGCGAAATCGAGCGTGCGGTTCCAGAGCCCGCCGTCTGCGTCGCTACTACGATCGATCAGTGCGTCCTGGTCAGTTGCTCGGCGCGAGGAAACCGGCATCCTTCATCAGCGTCTGATGGCGCTTTTCCTCACCCTCGACCCATTTGGCGTAATCGGCCCCGGTCAGGAAGGTCGTGTTGAACGCGCCGCTCTTCATGAAGTCCTGCCATTCCGGTGTGGCGCGAACCTTCTTGAAGAGGTCGATGTAGTATTCGACCTGATCCTTCGTTGCCCTGGGCGCCATGAAGATGCCGCGCAGCATCAGGTATTCCATATCGAGGCCCTGCGACTTGCAGGTCGGAACGTCCTTCCAGCTCTTGCCCTCCGCGATCGGCTCGTCATAGGCCATCGGCTGGGCGTCGAACACGCAGAGCGGACGCAGCTTGCCGCCGCGCCATTGGGCAACCGCCTCGATCGGATTGTTGACGGTCGAATCGACGTGATTGCCGACCAGTTGAACCGCGACTTCGCCGCCGCCCTTGTAGGGAATATAGGTGAACTTGCTGCCGGTGGCCTTCTCGACCGCGACCGTGATGATCTGGTCTTCCTGCTTCGACCCGGTGCCGCCCATCTTCGTCGAGCCTTGCGGCGCAGCCTTCACGGCGTCGATGTATTCCTTCGTGGTCTTGTACGGCTTGTCCGCGTTCACCCAGAGCACGAATTCGTCGAGCGCAAGCATGGCGACTGGCGTGAGGTCCTTCCAGTTGAAGGGAATCCCGGTTGCGAGCGGGGTGGTGAAGAGGTTGGAGAGCGTGATGATGATCTTGTGGGGATTTCCGGCTGCTGCCTTGACGTCGAGGAAACCTTCGCCGCCGGCGCCGCCCGACTTGTTGATGACGACGAGCGGCTGCTTCATCAGATTGTGTTTGGTGACGATGCCCTGGATGGTGCGGGCCATCTGATCGGCGCCGCCGCCGGTGCCGGCGGGAACGATGAACTCGACAGGGCGCACCGGCTCCCAGGCCGCGGTCGCGGGAACCGCGACCCCGGCCACGCACAGTGCCGCAATCGCTCCGAACGCAAGACGTGTAGGACGCATCATTTGTTTCACTCCCATCGAATTTTGGTTACGCCAGTCTTTTGCCGGCTTGTAAGATCATTCTCGATCGAAAATCTCCGGTCTTCTGGCACTCCCGATCGCACGCCGCAATGATTGGCTCATCGCGAATTCAGCATGCTTGAATTGTACGAGAGGCCGGCAGGGGCGGCATCCGCTCCTTTCGGCCAAATGGAGGGTTGCGCGCAAAAAAATGTGGAGCGGTCTGGGGTGCTGCCCATCCTCGCTGACGTCTCGTCTGCCGTCCTCGAAGGACTGCGCATGCCCATCCCCTCAATGCGCTCTTTTTCAAAGTGTAAGCGCTGGAGTTATTCTTGTATATGATATGCCAGCACGCAACTGTTTTTTTCGTGCCGGGTCCCATCTTGGCTGCCAACTCGGCGGACCGGCGCAACCAAGATGCAAACTGCCTGTTTCGCGTGACGGTGGATTGCAAAGATGCGCGCCCTGGGTGAGCGCGGATCTGAATGCTGCCTGGCAGCAATTTACGTTTTGCGTCGCAGAAAAGTGCGCCTGGCATTCCAGAGCAAAAAAGGCCGCCAGATGCCGGCGGCCTTTGCGTCTTCGGTACAAGGC
>DAIMKE010000919.1:0-3448 GCA_036721875.1 Bradyrhizobium sp.
TCCGGGAAGTAATCCTGTCCGGAAAAGGCATCCGGCGCGTCGTGGTCGTATTCGTAGCCGGAGCCATAGCCTTCCGACTTCATCAGTTTGGTCGGCGAGTTCAGAATATGCTTCGGCGGCAGCAGCGAGCCGCCCTCCTTCGCCGTGCGCATCGCCGCGCCGAACGCCTTGTAGGCCGCATTCGATTTCGGCGCGGTGGCGAGATAGATCACGGCCTGCGCGATCGCCAGTTCGCCTTCGGGAGACCCGAGAAAGTCGAACGCATCCTTGGCGGCATTGCAGATCGCCAGCGCCTGCGGATCGGCAAGGCCGATGTCCTCGACCGCCATACGGACGACGCGACGCGCCAGGAACAGCGGATCCTCGCCGGCATCCAGCATCCGCGCGAGATAATACAGTGCCGCATCGGGATCGGAGCCGCGCACGGATTTATGCAGTGCCGAGATCAGATTGTAATGGCCGTCGGCGGATTTGTCGTAGATCGGCGCGCGGCGCTGCAGGATTTCCTGCAGTTGCGCGGCGTCGAATATCTCGTCCTTGCGCGCAGCGCGCCAGACTTCCTCGGCCAGCGTCAGCGAGGCGCGGCCGTCACCGTCGGCCATGCGCACCAGCACAGCGCGCGCCTCGGTGTCGAGTGGCAGTTTACGGCCCTCGACCTTCTCGGCATGTGTAAACAGCTTCTCGATCGCGTCGGCATCCAGCGAACGGAACACCAGCACCCGCGCCCGCGACAAAAGCGCGGCGTTGAGTTCGAATGACGGATTTTCCGTGGTGGCGCCGACCAGCACCACGGTGCCGTCTTCCATCACGGGCAGAAACGAATCCTGCTGGGCACGGTTGAAACGATGCACCTCGTCGACGAACAGCAGCGTACCCTTGCCCATCTCGCGCCGGGCGCGCGCCGCATCGAACACCTTCTTCAGGTCGGCGACGCCGGAAAACACCGCGGAAATCTGCTCGAAATGCAGTTCGGTGGCGTCCGCCAGCAGCCGTGCCACGGTGGTCTTGCCGGTGCCGGGCGGTCCCCAGAATACCAGCGAGCCCAGCGTGCGCGTCTCCAGCATCCGAGTCAGCGCGCCATCGGGACCGAGGATGTGGTCCTGCCCGACGACATCGGCGAGCGACCGCGGACGCAGCCGGTCGGGAAGCGGATGCGGCGCATCATGCTCCATCCCCGCCGCAGCAAAGAGGTTGGCAGCTTCCCGGGGTTGCTTAGGGCTCATCCGCCCAGCGTCACGTTGATCTGCTGGCCGCCGCGAACCACGACGATACGCCACAGCCTCGACGAGGTTTTCGACGCCTTGTCGAGATCGCTGGTCTTGGCGATCTTCTGGTTGTTGACCGCAAGGATGATATCGCCCTTCTGGAAGCCGACGCTGGCCGCCGTGCCGCCACCTTCGAGATCGATCACCACGACGCCCTCGGTCTGGGAATCCAGATGTAGTTCGTCAGCGACCGCCGGCGAAATGTTGGCGACCTTGGCGCCCTGGAACGGCGAGCGGCCGGTGAGAACGATTTCCTCGCGGTTGGTGTCGGGCGCGATCTCCAGCGCCACCGTCAGCTTGACGGTCTTGCCGGCGCGCTGCACATCGATCTGCGCGCTGCCGCCAAGCTGACGGGTCGCGAAGCGGTAATCGAACGCGTTGGGATCGTCGATCGTCTGACCTTCGATCGCTATGATGAGGTCGGACGGCTTCAACCCGGCGCGCGCCGCCGGACTATTCGGCGCGACATTGGCGACCAACGCACCGTTCGGCAATTTGAGCCCCAGCGTCTCGGCGATTTCAGGCGTCACCGCCTGCAGCTTCGCTCCGAGCCATGGCCGCCGCACGGCCTTGCCGCCGCTCTTGGCGGAGGCCACGACGACCCGCACCATGTTCGCTGGAATGGCAAAGCCGATGCCCTGCGATCCACCCGAGCGCGAGAAGATCGCGGTGTTGATGCCGACGAGCTTGCCGGTCATGTCGACCAGCGCACCACCGGAATTGCCGGGATTGATCGCCGCATCGGTCTGAATGAAGAACTGGTAGTCGGTGATCCCGACCTTGGTGCGCGCCAGCGCCGAGACGATGCCGTGGGTCACGGTCTGGCCGACGCCGAAGGGATTGCCGATCGCAAGCACCACGTCGCCCACCAGCAACTCGTCCGAATTGGCGAAGTCGAGCGTTGCGAACTTCTCTTTTGTGTCCTTGATGCGCAGCACGGCCAGATCGGTGCGGCTGTCCTTGAGCACGATCTCGGCCTCGAACTCGCGCTTGTCGGCGAGCGATATCTTGACCTGGTCGGCGCCCTCGATGACATGGTTGTTGGTCACGACGAGCCCGGAAGCATCGACCATCACGCCGGATCCGAGCGAGCGCTGCATCTGTTCGGGCTGCTGCCCGGGCACACCGAAGAAGCGGCGAAAAATCGGATCGTCGAGCAGCGGGTTGCGCACCTGCACGGTCTTGCCGGCGTAGACGTTCACCACCGCGGGCTGCGCGCGCTGCACGATCGGCGCATAGGACAGCCGGAGCTCGGCGCCGGAGGATGGCACGCGGCGGTCCTGCGCCAGTGCCGGTGTTGCAACGACGGCGGAAGCCAGCACGAGGGCCAGGGAGCGGATCAAATTCATGCGAAAATCCCGGAATTTGTCGCCACACATATAGATGCGGCGCGATAGCGAAAGAAGATGACGCGGTACACAAACTGCCGGCTACGCGGCGCGGTCAGGCTCCTCGACGCTGTCGGGCGCCGGCGCACAAGAAAGCCGGTCGCGATGGCTCTCGCCCCACGCCCGCAGCGTATCGATCACCGGACGCAGGCTCTCTCCCACGTCGGACAGGGTGTATTCGACGCGCGGCGGCACCTCGGCATAGACCTTGCGGATCACGAGCCGGTCGTCCTCGAGCGCGCGAAGCTGCTTGGTCAGCATGCGCTGGGTAATCCCTGGCATCCGCCGCCGCAACTCCCCAAAACGCTGGGTGCCGGCCTGCAGGTGAAACAGGATCACCCCTTTCCACTTGCCGTCGATCAGATCCAGCGTAGCCTCCACCGCGCAACCGGGACGATGGGCAAAGTTCCGCCGTTTCATGCGCCACTTTCCAATAGTATCCAAATGGGGACTAGTTCCCCCAATTTACAGTACTTGCCAAAGTGATGCCAGCGCGACAGTTAGGCGATCCACCATTCACCGAATGCAGGAGAGTAAGGGCATGAAGGCCGTCGGCTACAGAAAATCGCTTCCCATCGAGGACGCGGATTCGCTGATCGATTTCGAGACCGTCAAGCCGGAACCGAAAGGCCGCGACATCAGGGTCGCCGTGAGGGCAATCTCTGCCAACCCCGTCGACTACAAGGTTCGCAAGCGTGCCGCGCCGCCCGAGGGTGAGACCAAAATTCTCGGCTACGACGCCGCCGGCGTGGTCGATGCCGTCGGCCCCGATGTGACGCTGTTCAAGCCGGGCGA